>DASCSU010000044.1:0-12404 GCA_034399495.1 Candidatus Thalassarchaeaceae archaeon | reverse complement strand
TCATAGGGAGCAGTATACTGTAAAGACCAAATTGTTCCTGGCTCAGGATTATCTTGATTCCCAGTCGTTAAATCAGTTGGATTTTTAAAATTAACAGGCATAGCTGGTATCATATATCTATCATCAACCCATACGCCAGTGTCACCAATAGCAGTAAGTGAACGAGCAAGATTTACTCTGCCCCAGCCCTCATCATTGTTAGGAATATCTCGACTATCAATATCCTCAGCACCAAGGATAAGCAGAGATTTCACCAATGCACCCTGGGGCTCAGGTCGTTGTGCTACCTCGATAAGGTATTCACGAATTAGTGCTGAAGCACCTGCTGCATTTGGGGCCGCCATCGATGTGCCTGAGTATTCCAAATACCATTGGCTACTCCACGTTGCTGTTGAAATATCTGAAGCATCTTGAGAACGACATGAACGAACCCAAGAACCTGGTGCACTAACATCTGGCTTGAGGCGCCCATCGTCTGTGGGTCCACGACTGCTACTAGTTGCCAATGTATCAGGTGCGCCGCCTCCACGGTTGTGATGATTGCCGACAGCTATCTGATTCTTAGCAGTCGCAGGGGGCGTAATCGTGGTCGCCCCATCACCATCATTTCCTGCAGAAAACAACACAGCTAGGCCATCATATGACCAATACTGGTCGTAATAATTTACCCGATCATCTACATCTACACTGTCCGTTGTATATTGGCCAAAATTAGTATGAGCACCCCATGAATTTGTATGAATTCTAGCCCCATTGTCATATGCTTGATTGAGAATATAATTCATACTAGGAGAGTAAAACTGCCCATCACTATCCCTCTCCATTGCCTGAAAGTATAGATTAGATTCAGGCGCCACACCTGCGTAACCTCCCTTCGAGCCATCACCAAGAACTGTGCAAGCCACATGAGTCCCATGACCAGAGTGAGTATCTTCAGTTGATGAATCACCACTAACAACAGATACTGCTCCGTTAATTCGGTTATTCATATCGCCGTGATCTTGGTCAATACCTGAATCTGCCACAGCAATAACCTGACCACTGCCGTTTAGTTGAGTTGCAAATGCTGAAACTACAGATGAAACTTGCATATGCCCTCTTGAATTGTCATTATGAAGTTCGAAACCTGGTGGCAAACGAAGCCAAGATACTGCTGGATTAGCAGCAATAAATGCAACATCGCTTACTGCAACTATGCCTTCAAAGCGTCCGGCATCTAATATGTCATTGACTTCCATTGTTGATTCAACAATATCACTGACACTCCATTTCCAATCGTCGATAATAACATCATCAACAGGTAAGCCATCTTGACTGGATCGCCAGCCCTCAATCCTGAGTAATACTTCAGGTTCATTCGATAATTCTAGAATCTCATCAGCAACAAACATTGCTAACGGAACGGGATGGACGGCAATTACAGATGGCAGTGATTTGAGGGCGTGCAATGAGGATGGGTCGCCCTGTACAAAGAAACCAGAGGGGGGAATATGTGCGCGGATAATCGCCCCCTTTAGTGTGGATATTTCTTCTTGTGCGGACCAAAGGCCAACCTCTCCATCAATTAACACCATTACAATATCAAATCGAGCCACAGCAAGATTTGAGGGTAATTGTTTATTCAAGCGCAGACCATATTCATCATACATGCCAAGCCTTGTTTCTGCCTCAGTTAAACGAACTTGTTCATCACCCAGAGTCAGAATTGAATTATCCAGTCCCCTTACACTATCGGGGTCAATCTCAATTTTTGTATACTCGATAGTAGGAATCCCACTCCATTCACTCACCCCTTCACCCTGCTGAATTAGTTCAACAGATGCAAGCGGCATAAGCAGCATCAAGAGCAACATCAGAATAGCATTTGAGCGCTTTGACATAATGTCCCCTCTATGAGGGGACAACAGAGCCGCTATATCTCTTAGGGTTCTCAGAGTAGTAAGTGATTCACCTTACTTTTTACAAGTAAGTATCAAAGCCAATGACGTTCTGCTTTGTCAGTGAAATATTCACTAGTCCAATCGCCTACATTATGAGTCCACGATTCTGTTAAATCTTCACCATCATAATATGAATATTCTAACTCAATTGTTATATTATAATGCGCCCAAACTGTAGCCCCACTAATAATTAATTCTAGATCATCCCCTGCAATAGAAGTATGGGCAGGAATTTCAGAACGGTGAAAATTAGTAGAATTTAAAGTCTCGCCGTCAACATCTATGAAAGAAACCGTTACCGTTACTTCGGTAATCGGTTTAGTACCATAATTGTGCAATTCAACCATCACCACATGACCTGGGCCACTCTGCATGTAAACCGTATCAACACTTACTGCATCGCGAGGAATAACCCAGAATATTACTGCAAAAGTAGTGAATATCAAGAAGGCCATGAAAATAGAAGCTAGTACAACATTGAATGGAGTCACTACTTGACTAACCTTTTCTCCAACAAACTTGACTTTCTCTAACGCCTCATGGGCAAGTTCAACTTCGTCTTTAGAGAATTTTTTGCCGGCCACATCAACCAGTTCATCGTCGTCTGTAATTACCTCTTCCTCAAGTTCTGGATCATCAGGATCGCCAACTAGATTGAAGGCCCCTTCAGGTTCTTCTTTTGCCACCTAATCACCTCAGAATACCGTAAACAACAACGTACACGCTATTGTTGAAATTGGCTCAGGGAAAAGCCAATGAGTAGAAGAACTATCAAATCCAGGTACTGCATTTAGCATTGTCAAATCACTAGTTAAGCCATTGACGCCAAGCGTGGATGCTGAAGGAATTATGCTAGTAGTCTGGGCATCTATCAAGACAGCCCTAGCATCAAATGTTTGACCTGCCATATCTACTTGCACTCGGCTGGTTGCAGCTATTCTACCACCCCTGACATCACTAACCTCGACTATTGGATAAATATCTCCAATCCAATGAACACCTACTGTGGCACTTTGTAAATTCTCACCAATTGCCTCGATTTGTAGTAAGTAGACACCTGGTGAAGATGGCAGGTCTGTCTGCTTAACATACAATCTACCAATCCCACCTTCAGATGATGACACTGAAATCCCATAGTTTTCTGTTGGGGCAATTGCAACATGGCTAGCCATATCTTCAGTGAGCATTAGCATATCACCTCTAGTATTGATTGCCCTTCCAGCTGCTGAGATGAACAAATCCATCCCTCTACCTGAAGATGCATAATTGAGCATCGGCATGCCTTGGAAACTTGTATCTTGAGTAATATCATAATTCAAAGAGGGCTCAACATCAAGAGTCATTGTACCAGGTATTTCTCGGATTAATACCGTTAGTGGCCACCATTCACCATCAGAGAAGATTTGCTGCTGCATCAGCATTGAATCGACACTCAATCCACCAATCTGTTCATTTTCAGGTACTGACATTGAAAGATGAACTCGTTGACCCAAGGCGGCATTCAAATCTACCATCTTGGGGATGTCATTTAGAAGTACTTCAGAACGTGTTGCTCCTTCTCGATCAAGTAACATTGCGTGTACATAATCCAATCTATGTGACATCTCATATCGGGAAGTTAGCATTATCTCGGGAATCAGTAAATCATTAATTCGTTCCAAATCAATTTCTACATTTAGAGATGTATTTTCACCTACCTCAAGCCCAACCATAGTGAGAGCAAAATCCTGGCCTTCAAATCCTTTAATGTCAAAAATGAATTCTTCGCGCGTGGGAATCCAACCTTCAAGATTTATTTCCACATGGTATTTATCTCGCACAGTAAGATTGTTGTATTCAACAAATATGCTAGTTGCCGGAGGTAAATCGGGCAACCAAGTACGTAGGTGGAAGGCTGTGTTATTCTCATATTCACCCGCCCGCATAGCAACTCCATGAACCCATTCTGGCTCATCAAGTGTCATGTTTCCTTGATGTAAATCTGCAATCAAAGTGAACGGTGTTGAGGTATTCAATTCTATACCTGCAGAAAATGATTCAGTCCCTGAACCATTACCTGTGAGGCTAGTGGCAAAGCCACTTAGAATATCATTTACCCCTCGACCCACATCAGAAAAACCAGCAAGGAAGAAGCCAACGCCTGCAAGGCCACTTTCAGTGGAAAGGTTTGGCATTGACAACTGGTTTTCTCCGTTTGAAGGGGGGATTGAAATTTCGAGGTTACTTGGTAACGGGCTAATCAATACTTCACCATTAATTCCCTTTGTAGGATCATCCCAATCAGTATCGTCCCTCAAAACGATACCAAGATTTTCTCCGCCCTCAGACAACAATTTTACTGCGGGCATCCCATCTTTCCCAGAAGCGCCTTCAATCATGGGTTCAGAATATTGGATACCTTTTATGCCACTAATTCGTGCTGAAAGTGAGGCTTCAGAAACATCTTGATTCTGCCAAAACATGAAGTGGTCACCATCCATTGTTTTCATCTCAGTAGCATTGCCCATTTGAACAGAAATACTGCCAATTGGAGTCTCTCCTTCCCAACTGATTGAAGAACCAGTCTCCATAGTGAAATTCTGTGGGAACTGCTCAATCAATACAACCTGTTGTTGGGAACCAGCTGCCCCTGCGTAGATTATTTCACTCAGCGCCGAGTCACTATTCCAAGTGATATTATCCTCAGACATAACCAAATCAAGTGATGCTGGCTGATTAGAGATGCCAACCGTTTGGAAAGTATCTGTAGTTAATTGACCTGAATCATGTTCTACATAGATGATACGTAGAGGTTCCCCCCCAAGAGTTCGCAGAGATATTAATTGCTGTTCTGCAGAAGGATCATCGATAATTTGAATTGATTTCAATCCACTATGCTCTATACTAACTGCAACTGGAACCAGTGGGTCAACAGCCCCCTCTCTACCATTAACAAAATCAAGCCCCTTGTCTTTTGCCATTATGATGTGCGGACCTGAAGTAGTTGGATGGCTGCTAGAACCAAGTTCAATGTGCGCCATCCCAAGAGCCATCAATTCACGGTCAGCAGCAATTGAAGTGTAGAAATCAAGTAGAATTTCGCCGCCAGTACCAGTGCCACCGCCATCTCCTCCAACAACATTGACTATTGCTTCTGGAATACTATTGACTATGTGTCCTATGTCAATAAAGACATCAACTAAATTGAGAATTGTTGCATCAAGAAGAGATGAAATTGGATCGGACTGCGAATTGTCTATCACTGATTCAGCAGGGTCCCCTCCCCCTAACTGAAAAGTCCCTTGCAGTACCATTCCTGTTGGCAGATCCTGAGCCTCGATGTATAACCGTCTATGGTCATCAATTGCACCTGAGCGTTGGAACCATGAGGTATACTGAATTTCTGAAACCGATTCTGTAGCGAATATTACTATCAATGTATTTGGAGGATTTGTTGGGTCAATTGGAAGAGTGGAGTCTGGAGTATTAGGGGTCGTATCCTTGCTGAAATTTTTGATGGCAAGAATCATTGAGAGGCGCTCTGGCATTTGCCCTGGAAGTTCTGGCGATGACTCACTTCCCAACATTCTGAATATGCGTTGAATGTGTGATTGAGGTAATTCTCCAGATGGCATTCCCCTCAACCAACCAAGAGAATCGGTGATATTACCAAACGGTTCGCCAGGGGCTTTCATTTGATTTGAACGGTTCTCGTGGAAATGAAGATGGAGGTCTGCACGCTCATCCGCAAAATATTCTACAGTGTCAAGCCCACCTTCACCAGTAACACCAAAAGAAGTCGTCAAAATATCGTCATTTCGTAACACCAAATCAATTACAGAAGGTAGTATTACAGAATCCACTACTGGATGGATTCCTAAGTCAATATAAGCAAATTCAACGGGTTGTTTTTCACCAGCATTCGCAGGGGCATCAAAATGAACATAACCAAATCCAATACCTACGGTACAACGATGTTCACTTGAAGGAGCATCATGCATCGTTGCTGCAATGTAATCATTGGGACAATTTGTTTGGCCAGCATTGTCAACATGAATTGCATATGGAGCGGCAACAGAAGCAATGCTGACACCCGATTCATCAATGGGACCAGTCACAAGTCCAGTTAATGCTAGAAGAAATGAAGTTGTAGCACCAGTTATGTCAAACCAAAATCTCTCAAGCCCGACTTCAAGGCTGAAATCATCGGGCATCATTGTAAATCTACTATCAATTACCCAGACATAACTTTCACCTTCCCCTAAAGGATTTATTGAATATGCAAACTGTTTCATCAAGGATACTTCTAGATATTCAATATGGTCCCAGACTGTCGCTTGATCATCTATGGCCTTCACAGTAAATTCAATTGTGGGCTCAACCCAAAGTGTAGTAGGAGGATTACCTTCTACACCCCAACCATTACTTTCTGAAGGGTCTACTGTCAGTCCAACTTCAATCTCTTCTGTATTATCATCATCAATAGAAATTTGGTGAAGGAGTGGGTTGTTGCCAGTCAATAATCCAATCAGGCCACCTGCGAAAAGTGCACTCTCTGCAAAATCAACTTCCTCATAATGATCGTACTCTTCCCCTGTATCAGTCTTGAAATGTGTCCAAATAACAAAATTGTCCGCAGTCAACAAGGTACCCCAAATGTTGTTCGCCCATTCGGGTGGATGTTGCTCGGGATTTAGCACCATTGTGTAAGGCGTTGGATGAATGACATCAGGAGGGGTTGTATCAGAAATCTGCAAATTATCTAGATTTTCATTGACTCTACCCAGTGGATCTCCCCCATCGGCAACTCTCTCTTCCAACCTTAGTTGTTCAAGTGCAGAATCTGCTGCAGATGAAACTGCTGAATTACCTACCATTTCTATCCTATTGTCAAGGACATCATCGAGTTGAGATAAGATTCCAAAATCCTCGACATTTACCTGTAATTCTGCTGATGCTACCCCAATTGGAGCTAAAAGAGGGAGTAAGATAATTAGAGTGACAAAAATGCCTATTTTTGAGTCCCTAGAGCGTGGTCCCGCGACGAGCAATCTGACACTACCCTCCTCCATGGTGTGATTTATCCGCTCCTATCGCTTGAACGATTTGGTTGGATGATTCAAAATTGGTCGTTTTCAAGCCAATAGTTCTATGACCAACTTATCTCGTCCTCTTAGAGGACGATTTTATCTTAACGTTGGAGGCGAATTTTCTGCTCACACTTCGGGCAAGCAACAAGAGCCTCGTCAATATCATGTGGCATATCAACAGCAAACATCTGTTCACAAGCAGGGCAAGATGCCTTCACGGTGGTCACATCTTCTACTACAGGCTCGGGAGTTGGTTCAGGTTCTACAACAGATGGAGTTTGTGTAGGAGTTGGGCTTGAAGTTGCTTGATTAATTCCTGCTTCACCTGGTAAGGATATGCCTGCAGAACGCTTTGCGGTTTTCCCTTGCTCAATCTCTGGAGACTCCTTTGTTACAACAGGTGTTTCTACTACTTTTGATTCTGGTTTCTGCTCTCTCTTTCTGAGGAAATCAAGATCATCTAAAACTGGGTCTTTCGACTCAACCGGGGCAGGTTCATCATCAACAAAGGCGGAAAGGGTATCCATAGACACTGTTCCTTGAGAATAATCAGCGCCCGCCAAGGATGCTATACTATCCCCACCATAGCCTTGTGAGCCTGCTGGAGCATACATCGAAATCTGATCCTCTCGCTCCGGTTCTGGCTGTTCAGGTTCTGCTGCTGCTTGCTGCAATGCTAGTGCTTCATTGGCTAGATTCTTTTTTCGCCAATTCCAAGCAAGCCAGCCTCCACCACCAAGTGCTGCTATCAACAAAATAATCAGTATAGGAACTATACTAGTAAATGGCGAAGAGGAACTACTTGCTGAAGCAGGATCTGCTTCGACATCAATGAGGTGTTGGACTGTCTTTGAAAGGTTGGCATCATTTGTAACAGTACATGTAACATAGGTTGGTTTTGCACTAGAAAATGTCCACGAAACTGTTGTACCAGTTGCTTGTGCATCATTACCAGTCACCCCATCTGAATCAGAGTCGACCTCTTTATCAAAATCCCAAGTATAGTTAAGTGAACTGGATTCTGGATCACTTGCACTAATTGTAAAAGTGACTGCATCGCCTTGCATTGAAGAAGATGCAGCAACGATATCATTGACTACAGGCTTTGTACCATCCCTAATAACAACTGTAACCGTGCTAGTTGCTACATTATTTGCCCCATCTACGACTGTTAATTCAACAGTGTGGTTTCCTGTTGAATTTATTGAATGGGTAAATGATGATTGGCCGTTTGTAAATGATGAAATTAGAGTGCCATCCACTCGCCAATCCTCTCGCACAATTTGCCAATTATCTGACGAGGTTGAAGTGAGTGTGAAATTCGCATCCACATCTCTCTGCCAAACATCTGAACCAAGAATGGAGGCTGTTGGGTTTGTCGAATCAGCAACAACTACTGGAATTACATCGCTACTATTTCTGCCGTCCGGACCGTGAATCATTGCTTGAACATTGAAATTACCAGGACTTGAGTAACTAGTTGTCACGGCTTCACCTGTGGCATCTGTAAAACCATCACCATCAAAATCCCACTCAGTCTGAGCGAAATCTACCTGATTAGATAGATTAGGTGTGGAATTGATATTGAAGCCAACTGATTCACCAACATCAACGCTCTGTAAATCATCATTACTTGAAAGCGTGGGAGTAAGTACTGGTAACAAAGTAACGGCAACGGTGATTTTCAATTCGCTTGAACCGTCCCCTCCACCAGTTGGGCCTGCCTCATTATCCAAGAAGAGATAAAGTGGTTGACCTCCTAAATCTGAAGTTACAATCCAAGGTTGTGTAGTAGCGGAGGAAATTGAAAGCATCTGTGTACCGGGTACCCAAAATGAACCACCACCACCCATGACATAGGTTTCTTTCTGTGATTCTGTGAGAATGAATAAATCGCCCATTCCAGACAAGGGAAGGGCTGTAATAGAAATTTGAGTACCTGTATCTAGTGTTAATGAATCAGGACCTAGAAGTGCTGCATGACTACCCGGCGAAAGGACTTGTAATGAATCCATTAGAGTCCAGTATGACATTGTTGGGAAAGTCACTGATAAAGTGATGTTAGATTCACTACCTCCTTGCCCTCCTTCACCACCATCACCTGCGTGGGCAAGGTTGTCTAGAATGAGGTACCAAGTAGTTTCAGAACGATCTGTTGGTACTTCCCAATGCCATTCAGCATCACCTGAAAGGGATTCCACAGAAGCATCACCTTCCCAAATTAATGAATTTCTGTACGATTGGTCGTTGAGATAAGTCCCAATTGAGTTCGCAGCAAAGATGAGTAAATCAGCAGAACTACCGGTGACAGAAGCGTCAATTGACAAGAGAGAACCTGGCACAAGACTTCCTAATGAAACTTGTAAACAGGATTGATCTTGAAGACCAACTGTTGGAGGGAGGCTAGCTACATCTGTCGCTGGGCAAGCAAGAGCCTTAGGACCTGCTTGAAAGTTAGAATCCGATAAATCCCCTACCCCATTTACGGCTGTAGGTACAAGAGTACTCACCAACATTAGGAGGGCAATCGGCAGGGCAATACTCCAACGCATTAGATGGCGGTGCCACTGTTCTCCCTTTCAATAGTTCACCCTTCGGGTGTGCCAACTAAAAGTGTTAAAGTTGGTACTTTTTCCATTCTTCTTGCCTTCTGAACATAGATACTTCACCATTTTTTGAAATAGTGAAAATATCGCCATCTATGCTAGCAATAGAACGTTCGTGTAGATTTTTTGCGCCTGCTTCAATCTCATTAATGTCAATAATACTTGAACTATAATGAGTCAAGGCCAATACTTGAGTTTCAGAAATTTGAGCATGTCGCGCCGCGTCGTGAGATGTTGAGTGATTCCACTTCCTTGCCTTTTCCTCGTTCCCGGCTAAATGGGTAGCTTCGTGAACAAGAATATCTGGAGGGTTGGAGAGTTCAGAGAATGCCCCTACATCACCAGTAGTATCTCCTGAAATAAGCAACGAGCGCGATTCGGGGATTTCACCTCGGAAATCTGAGGCTAAAAGTTTGCCAGAAGAGATTTCGATATCCGTGCCATTCGCTAGTAATCTAATATGCTCGATTGAAAGATTCAATTCATCTGCTTTAGCACGGTCAAACTTACCTTTACCACCTACAGAAGAAATCTGCCAGCCACAAGAAGGAATCCCGTGCTTAGTTGGAACAATTGTTAACTCAATACCATCTAGAGGTTGAACGGGGCTAGAAAAAGGTGATTTCTGTTCTATTGGAACTAATTTCCAATCAATGGGATAGCCAAAATCTCCATCCTTACCCCCAAGGGCTTTCCATTGCTCAAACAGTATTGCAAGATCTGTTGGATGAAATCCACTTTCTGAGGAGGGAGTCTTTCCTGGATGTTCCTTTGCCCATGCAATTGCATCTTGACAAGAGGGTGCGATAATTGTTAGGGGTTCGGTACGACCATCGAGATCCATCGTTTGTAGCATTGGTAAAAGTCCCCATGTGTGGTCAAGGTGACAATGTGTAAACAAAATAGTACGTACTTTAGACATTTTACTACGTATCTGCAAGCCACTTTTTTTCAAAGCAGAATTATGTTCGACAAGACGACTCTGCATACCTTCGCCGCAATCAACAAGCAATGCCCCACTAGGCGTCTTAACAAATGAACCTGAGACGGCACGACCGTGTGCAGGACGTGCTGAAGATGTGCCCAAAATGTGTAATTCAAACATAGTGTCCGAACAGGCCGAGGGGCTCATCCCTCATCAATGATTCATGGAGACTCTGGGATAGGAGTAGGGGGGAACCATCGTAAAATTACGATATCCTCTATTCCTCGGACCCAATGCCAAGGTATTGCAACATGAACGCCGCCTGCAACTAGTTCTTCAGCACAATCAACAACAAAGAGGTGACTTGTTGACCAATGGTCTACTTCAACCACTGTATCATGAACTAAACCAAGGCGTCTCCCATCAGGAAGAAAGACGGGAAGTCCGCGCAAAGAGGTGATTAACGCCTCGGCCATTGCGAACGCATCGGAATGTCATGGTCAATCAAACTTAGCCATGATAAGTGGCAAAATGGATTATTTGCCACGGTTTAGGTTAGCGGCGAGGCTAGGGCGTAATTTCTCTGCGCCCTTACCCTTCTTGTGCAAACCACGACCACGCTTACCTGCGCTAGTCTTACCACGGTGCGCTCTTCCACGATGGCGGCTATTTCCAACCCAATTCAACTGCTTATCAGATTTTATTGCTGGATGATGAGGATCAACTAATATTACTTCGAAGAATTTGTGCTTTCCGTCTTGACCGACCCAATAGGAGTTTAGAACTTCCATGTTTGGATACTTTTTGCCAACACGCTCTTCAGCAAGACGCTGGGTTGACTTTGCCATTGTGATTTTGCGCATCCCCATCTTTGATGGCTTTCTCTTTGCATTAATCTTGGATTTACGAAGACCGCCACGACGGATACGGGTCCTAACAACAGTTACTCCCTGCTTTGCCTTGTACCCCATTCGACGCGCTGCATCTATGCGAGTTGGCTTAGCAACACGCTGGAATACTGGCTCACGACGCCACTGAGTCATACGCTCTCTGCGGTAATCGTTTGGGAGGTTGTCTTTGGGCCTCTTCCATGTCTCGCGAAGTTGATGAGAAACGCCGCCAGCCATACTAAGAACCCTCCAAGGCGAGTCGGCGACCTACTGCCCCTTTATCAGCGAACCGGTTTGATTTTGAATTGCATTTGCTCTAAACATCCTCACTACGTGAGGCAATAATGCATATTCAGACATCAATATTGATGGTATCTAACCATCTAAAATGAAATGTGTGCCTGACTGGGAGCTAACGCCCCCAGCCAGACGTGTTAGTTTATCTTGTGTGAATTTAGTATTGACCACCAACCATAGGTGGCATCACTCTGACAGTTCCAATCTCGGCCCAATTTGCGGCTTCAAGTTCTGCAGGCTGTACTAGCCTGTTCCCTGTGAAGACCCAAGCTCCATCGTGTTGATTGATGACATCCATTGTTTCAGCCTTGGTCAGTTCCATCTCAGCGTGCCCTGTTAGGTCTGCGATATGTACTAAAGTTCTAATTTCAGAATCCATGCGGTTTTTTTCCCTCCTTCCTTATGCGGCAATATACATCAAAGTACTCAGCATATTTAAGTGTGTGATTTCGCGCATATAAAGCGGCTATGCGCTGAAGGGAATTACGCGTGTTGAGTATTCAATCAAAACGCTGGAATCCGAAGCGGCTACCCGCATCTTTCTGACCCGCCAAACCTAGCGCTTCGCCAAGTTTGTCAGCAGACATCTTTTCTTCCAATAATCGGTCACGCGCAACACCAGTAATAATTGACATTACCTTGATGGTATCACCAAATCCGGGGTCCTGCCTTGCTCC
>DASCSU010000043.1:0-12461 GCA_034399495.1 Candidatus Thalassarchaeaceae archaeon | reverse complement strand
AGGGGCGCTTCCAACCGCACTTAGGACACCGTTCTGCAAATCTTGGTAACCATCAAATGGGTCATACAATAGTTGCCTAGACAAGTCAACGGCCATAGCATTGATTGTCAAATCACGGCGCTCAAGATCTTCCAAAAGAGAATTCCCAAAAATTACAGAGTCCGGCCTGCGCCCATCAAGATATTCTTGATCACATCTCAAGGTGGTAATTTCATAAAACTCTCCACCAGACCTTACTCTGACAGCCACTGTACCATATTTGGCACCCACATCAATTGAATTTGATATACCAAATTGCTCAATGATTTGCTCTGGTTTGAGATTTGTAGTCAAGTCATATTCCTTAGATTCTACACCACTAAGTCCCTGCCTAACGCTGCCCCCTACTATCCAAACACCCCCACCACTTTCTGCGATAGTAGAAACCACCTGCAATAGGTCATCTGGCAATGATTCTACCCAACCCTGCATCGATGATGGAAAGGCTACGCCCTCCATATCTGCAGGTGCTCCTTTCGGCAGCGCGGCTACTCTCGCATTGTGTTCCACAAGAGGTCGGGGGGCGGCAATCGCTTTCAAGGGCGACGGCGAGGAGGGGGCATGGAAGTGGAACTCGTGCCAATTGAATGGTTGAAGGCGCACGAGGAAATTCGCCAGAAAAAGGTCGAAGAACTAGCAAAAATCACTAAAAAATGGGGTTGTTACACCAAACCCCTGCTTGTTGACAAGAGAACTGGTACAATTCTAGATGGACACCACCGACACCAAGTTGGATTTATTCTGAACTTACTTAGGCTCCCAGTAATTTTGTTCGATTATTTAGAAGATGAATCAATAACAGTAGAGGCTTGGCCAAATTGTGGGCTAGAATCATTAAGCAAACAGGAGGTCCTTGAGATGGCTGCTTCTGACCAACTCTTTCCAGCAAAAACCAGTCGCCATACTACTGAATGGAATACGCCACCAATACATGTCTCGCTTGAAACTCTTGCAACAACTGAAGATTAATTTTTTGATAACAACATCAATGGCCGTGTTCAATTAATCCTAGAGTGTCCATTCCAAACAATGCGCAACCAAGTATTGCTGCACCTAACAATACGAACACCATTGCTTTTCTTCCAGTTTCAGGATTATGGATGTCTGGTAAAGTGTCTACTGTGGCGATATATAGGAATGTACCAGCCGAGAATAGCATTGCTAGCCCTATTATGTGGGTCTCTAAATCTTCTAAGACAAAGTAAGCAATCATCATCATTATTGGCGTAGCAAGCGAGAAGATTACTACATCTCGTATTGAATCATTGCGCTCATTTCTTTCATGCATTGAAAATATCCCTAGACTGAATGCAGCAGGACCTTTGTGTATCAATACCGCCAAAGCGATTGTTGCAGTAATAGAAACACTACCAGAAGCGGCGGCGGCCCCAATAGCCAATCCATCAGTTACCGCGTGTAGAGTAAGTCCTAGTACCAATAACCAACCTGATGAGGAATGATGAACATGTTCATGATTATGTTCATTACTATGTTCATGGTGTTCTTCGTGTACAGCGTGACCCACACCGAACCCTTCGAGTATGAGCATAAGTAAAAATCCGCCTAGAATCGCACCACCAAGTAATAATCCACTTGCATGTTCCTCTTCATGTGTCTCTTCATCATGTGAATGACTTGTTATGATTGTTTCAATTTCTTCAAGTCCCGTTGAGGCGTTAATTTCTCCGTTTTCTACTTCCTCAATAACATGAAGAACAGATTGTGAAATTGACTCTTCATCAGCATCTTCCTCTGAGTGTTCATCTACAGAGTGATCATCATGGCCACCAACCAGTTCCTCAATTTCCTCAATAGCTAGAGTTTCATTTATGTCACCATGTTCGACCTCTAGCATAACTAGTGCGATAGACCCAGCGATATTATCATCATCATGCGATTCATGTTCATCTTCTGATGCTAATTCATAGCCTTCAGGAATTACAACTAATAATGCAGATGCAATAATAATTCCAGCAGCGATCGATGTGAACATTTTTAGCCTATTTGGGTCATCTTTTATTTTTGAGAAAATGGGGAGCAGTCCGCATATTAGGGCAACAAATAGTGCGAGCAAAGCATAGGCCATTGGTGCATTAGTCATATTTGTCGGTCAATTAATACATATTTAAGAAATGTTATTAATTATTTCATATTAGCATAACCATGAGCCGCGTACTTTCGTTTAGCACAGACAAAGAATTTGCTAATCAATTAGAGAATTTAATTGAAGAATCTGGGTATAAGAATCGAAGTTTATTCCTGCGGGATGCTAGCTTACATTTTGCAGAATCTCTGAAACGAGGGGAGTTGTTATCGATGGCAGATGAGGAAATTGTAGAGGGCACTATTGTAATTTATTATCAGCATGGAGTTGAGAACAAACTTATGGATCTTCGCCATTCACATGAAATTGAGGTTTTTTCTTATCATCATAACTGTTTGACATCAAGTCATACATGTGTAGATACAATGCAAGTTAAAGGAATGGCAGTGTCATTCAGACAGATGGTTGATTATCTGAATAATACAAGAGATGTTGACAAAGTAAATTTCATTGCCGCGCCTATGCGAGACAAAGGATGCTGTTAATCAAAATAGACTTTGAAATTGTAAATCCGTTTCAATGGTTCGATACAGACGCTACCCACGCAACTGGCAACATATTGTCTAAGGGACTAAATCTTCGTGGCTACCGAACCCAAAATCATCATCGCCGGCATCAGGCGCACCTGGATGTTGCATTTCAGTCTCTAACAATGCGAACAGAGTGGGCCACAAAGGCGAAAGCCAGTCGGAAGCATTCAACAATAACTCAAAGAGAGGATTGTCCTCTAACTCATCCTCAAGACCTACAAATTGAAAATACTCATCTTCATCATCTTCCCAAACATCATCGTCACCGGTTAACAAGACAGGGGGGAGGTCTACGGGCAAAAGGCGCAGTTGGGCAATAAAATCATGTAAATGATCAATTTGTCCCACATCAAAAACTCCCAATTCAGAGCCAATCTCTAAAGCATTCTCTAGTAGAGAAGCTAGTTGTCGTGAATCTGTTGGCTCATCCTCTGTCTCCGAAATATCAACTGGACCGAAAAGAACCCCACCAAGATCTGTATCAAACCATTCACCTTGGCGTTCACGCTTTAGCAAACGTTGGGTAACCCTACCTCCAATCGGAGCCAAAACAAAACCGCCATCTGCGATTCTATTTTCCAACCAATTAGGAAGATTAGGTAAAGAACCTGTCACCAATACACGATTCAAAGGAGTTGGTAAATTCGGAGGAGCATGGTCAAGTTGTCTCATCTTACGAATATGGAAGTTCGCTTGGAAATCAAACTCATTCAAACGCTCCCTAACATGCTCAATGACCTGTCTATTTGGGTCCACTACTGTGACTCCTCCCTTGGGTCCCACAATATGCCCAATAAGAGCGGCTAGATACCCTCCTTTGGCACCCAGTAGCAATACCTGGTCGCCACGTTCCAACTCAAGATGATGAAGCAAGGTGCAAATCATGTGTGGTGCTGAAATGGTTTTGATTCCACCCCCATCTGTCTCAGTGAAAACAAGTGGGCGGTCATAGTAGAAAGGCTCAGAATCATAATTTGTGAAAGATTCCACAGCCACTGCTAGCATCGCATCACGAATTGCTGGAGTTAGTGGCACATCTGCGGCTTGCAAGCGCTCCAACAATGCCGCAATGTCGTTCACAACAAGGCCACAACAGTCCCCCCACAAAAGGCTAAGGGGTCGCGTGGTTCATATTGTGGTGGTTCTTCGGCCGTAACATCGGGCTCGTGGTCTAGCGGTTATGACGTCGCCCTTACAAGGCGAATATCGCCAGTTCAAATCTGGCCGGGCCCATAAAAAACAACCAAATTATCGATAAATTTGGTCATAATTGCCAATCATAGGAGTTTATCATGTATTTAGTAACTCATTCAAAAAACACCATTTAATTGATGAGTTTTATGATTCTGAGAGAATATTGTACTAAAACTACAAATTAAGCCGGGCAATATCTCCAAAAGGGGTCGCTTCGCGGCCATCATCATGGTACAGGACGCTTCTGTGCTCGCAAGCATACTTGCTCGCCGCCTAAAACAGGCTGGCCTATTCATCACAACTGCTGAATCATGCACAGGAGGCATGGTTGCTTCAGCACTTACAGATATACAGGGAGCCAGTAAATGGTTCCGACAAGGCTGGATCACATATTCTAATAAAACAAAAAACCAACAACTAGGGGTCCCAGAAGAACTCTTTGGTGATGATGATGCTGCTGGCGCAGTCAGCTCTGAAGTTGCAGAAGCTATGGCAATTGGTGCTGCAAAAGAGTCAAACAGTGAAGTTGCAATCGGAGTTACTGGAATTGCTGGACCAACAGGTGCCACTGAAACAAAAGAGGTTGGTCTTGTTTGGGTTGGCATCTATATCGAAGGCGATGTCATCACAAAAAGTGCTGAATTTGGCCATGGTGATAGGCACAGCAACAAAGAAGCATTCACTACGTTCGCACTGAGAGTTGCCATTGAGGCATGGAATGAACTACGAGAAGAGGAGGAAGAGGAGGAATTGGCTGTCGAAGATGAGGTAATCAAAGAACCAACAATCCCTCAAGCACTCAAACAACTATCCAATGGTGAAGAAAAGGATGAGGAATGGCGAAAAGATGTCGCATGGTCTGAAGGGGATGAAGAACCAATTCCAGAAGAACCTGTAATCCCTGAATCTGATATCACTTGGGATAATGAAAAGTGACCTCCTTTTGAGCAATCAGACTTCCCATTATTGATAATTCAATAGCAATGGCTTAGAACGTTCTCTCCTCCCTACAGGGGTATGGTGGACGGGCGCTGGCGAGATATCTCACTCCGTTTGGCCAGCGTAGGTCTCTTTGCAGGAGCAAGTGCGCAATCAAAATTAATGGAAATGGAAGATCCATTCAAAGTAATTGAGGTCGCTAAAAACCTAGGCGTTTCTGGAGTATTAACAGAAGATGTGCTTCAGAAGTTAATTGAACAAACCGGCCCCAACAAGGGCGGAATAGACGATGAGAAGAGTAATGAAAACTCAATTGCTGACATGGTGCCTATTCTAGATGGCACTGAAAATGCGGAAAAACAACACGCTTCACAGGGTAGAGTGATTGCACCAATTGAAACCCCAGAACCTCAACCACCATCTCGCCACCACAATTTACCACATTACGCGATTGATGGCTTTCCCATGGTAGCTACAGATGTAGATACGGAATTGGAAGTTCACTTTGACATCACTGGAAAAAGTATTACAGAAGGAAAACTAAGTGATATGCTATCACTATTCAACAACCGTTTGGAAAAGATAAAACGTATACTTGTGCAATCTGGTAGAATGCGTAATCGACCAATCGAAGTCTCCCATGTTATCCGTGATCAAACGCGCTACTCTAGTAGCAACAATACCGCAACCATCGTGGGACTGGTCAATGATGTAAGGTACAAAGGAGATAACCTACATTTCAGAGTTGAAGATAAAACCGGGGATATCTTTTGTGTCTTAAGACCACCACGTGCCATGGATAGTTCACCAGCAGATAAACGACGACATACTATTGCTACTGCAGGACTAATGAATGATGATGTGGTTGGTGTTACGGGTTTCATTAACCCAGGAAGCCGCGATATGTTTCTGGTTGATGACATACATCTACCACCTATTTCGAAACATAAAAAGCGGATAGCAGAGGAAAATCAAGCCGTTTCTGTTGCATTCATCTCCGACATACATGTGGGTTCACACACATTTCTTCAGGCACAATGGGAGAAGATGGCAAAATGGTTCCATGAAGACCCACTCGCTAAGACAATCAAATATTTCGTACTTTCAGGAGATGTTGTTGATGGCGTGGGGATCTACCCTAACCAAGACAAAGAGTTAGAGATAGTTGACCTCTACAAACAATACGAGGAGATGGCTCGATTAATCGAATTACTACCTGACTGGGTCGAAACCATAATTCTACCTGGAAACCACGATGCTGTGCGACCTGCAGAACCACAACCAGCCCTAGAACCATTGATTCAACAATACTACAACTCTACCACATTTGTTGGAAACCCCTGTGATTTCAGCCTCCATGGAGTAAGGACTCTAGCCTATCATGGAGTTAGTATCATGGATTTTGTTTCATCTATTCGCCATGTTACATTTTCAGAACCTGAGAAGGCAATGGCAGAGATGCTCGAAAGACGACATTTAGCACCATCATGGCGAGGAAAGACACCTCTATCTCCTGAACCAGAGGACCACATGGTCATAGAAACCATTCCTGATATCTTTGTGTGTGGTCATGTACATGGACACCATTGTGGAGATTACAAGGGAACAACACTGATTCAGAGTAGTACTTGGCAAGACCAGACAGGATACATGCGGATGCTTGGGTTCCAGCCAAAACCGTGTATTCTAACCGTAGTTAACCTTCACACACACAAGACAGCATCCATTCCATTCGCTTGAGGAATGGCGGTAATAATTTCTATTATGCCCTACCTTCTGATTCTACTGCATCCCAATCTGCAAGGAATTTTTCTATCCCTACATCGGTCAATTCATGTTTAATCATTTGACGGAAAATAGCAGTTGGAATTGTTGCAGCATGAGCTCCTAATCTAGCAGAGGATTCAACATGTCCCAAAGATCTAATCGAAGCAGCAAGAACTTTGCAGGTGATACTTGAATCTTGATTCCATGCTTGCATGATTTCTTCTATTAATTTCATGCCATCCTCGCCTTGATCATCAATCCTACCAATAAAAGGAGAGACATAAGAAGCGCCAGCCTTTGCTGAAAGGAGGGCTTGGGAGACGCTAAAAACCAACGTCATGTTAACATCTATCCCCTCATCAGATAGAACTGATGTTGCTGCTAAACCTTCTGAAGTGCAAGGGATTTTGATGATGACATTTTCTGGTAGTAATTCCTTCAATTCTCGCGCTTCCTTAATCATCCCATTGCAATCCATGCTGTTTACTTCAGCACTAATTGGACCGGAGCATAATTCCGCAATCTGCTGTATAGTTTCCTTGAAATCGCCTCCTGAACGGCGAATCAGTGTAGGATTTGTGGTAACTCCACCTAGCACTCCCCATGAGGATATTTCCTCCACTTCAGAGATTACTGCACTGTCAAGAAAGAGTTCCATGTGTCGCTGGCCGAGCATCTCTTCAATCAATGTATCGCGTGAATACTATCAATGAACAAACTGTTAAGATTAGTTTGGAAATTGCTCACCAGGAAAAAGGTGGGGCCAAAGTTCTCTACAATCATTTCCTTCAACGATTGGAACGCCTGCTTCTTTGAAGCCAGTGAATGCCATTTCTTTGCTTGGGTTGAAACCAATGAATCTACTGCCTGGAATCATCATCGAAAGGTCAGTGTGATTGTCACCCACTGAACAAACCTGTTGAGGCTCAAAACCATTGATATGGCACAATTTCTCTACCATTTCACCCTTATGATGAGCAGGAACTCTAACAACCCCATCATCAAGAAGGTAACCATCTTCGCTGTACTGAAAGCCATTTGAGGCCCAATCATCAACCTTTAACATATGAGCTATTGAACCGATGAGAAGATCTACACCCGCACTAACAATTGCCACGTAAACCCCTCTCTCTTTGAGAGCCTCTACTAATTGCCTAGCTCCGGGATTAAGGCTAACACCTTGGTAGCAACGAACTAGTTCATCTCGATGGATCTTAGGTTGTACTGATTTCCAATGGCGTATATCATCAGCCATGAAATCCTCATCACTAATTCCCCCTTTGAGAAATTGGTCTAGCATTGGACCGCTATTAGTACCAAAATATTCGTGGATGATGCGCCAAGAAGATATAGTATCAATTAGAACACCATCGCAATCAAAAATGACTGAACGTAACTCCACAACTGCACCTCATAATTATGCAGTAGTTCTTTTCTTATCAACGGTAGTATGAACTTTATTTGCTGAATAATTCATTTCAAAGAAACTAAAGAAAGCCCCGACGAATCTCTAATAGATTCGCCGAGGCAGTATTCCCACCTCAAAACAGAGGCAAGCCTCTACCATTGGTGAATCGGGCGCAAGGGGGCCGAAGCCCCCAAGCGTCCCTGAATTCCAGCGCCCTAAGACGCCTTCATTGTCCAGTTCAGCGTATGCTTGTTGCTGATGCGGTGTACTGCTTCAACACGTATGCTGCGCCACCAGGCAACTCGTACTTGATGTCAATTTGTGCACTATCAATAAGTCCATCATTGTCAGTCATTCGCACGAAGATCCTGTCACCTGCACCAAATTCAGTGATACAAGGTGCGCCACCTTTCTCGCAAGCAGAAACATCATCCCAGAAGGTAACCATGTTAGGGCTGTTTCTTGGAGCGAACCCGTACACGTGCTCAATATCCCCACTAGTTGGGGCGAGAGAGGTTGTGTACACCTGTTGTCCACTTGCATTGTTCCAGAGCACTGATATCTTGATTGCCTGAGTTGCTAGATCTGTAGCAGCGTAGGTTGTGGTAATGCGCCAGTGCCACTGATCCTGATCTAGACCGCTGACTTCCTGTACTGTAATTGCTTCAGCTGTGAAAGTCAATTGCGGCACACCTTTGGTGCTTGTATCCGCTAATGAACCAGCCCAGACGTAGATTACGCCAGCAAGTACGACAGTGATTGCCACAAGAAGAATGGTGGCGATGACCGGGCTGACTGCCCCTTCGTCATCTACCAACGCACTCTCCTCGAACTCTTCCTCGTCCTCAATTGCTCGTGAGCGACTTAGTAGAGCACCAACGAATACACCAACTAGGCCTACAGCCATCAATGTTGGAGCAAACGATGAAACGCTTGCTGCTGCTCTAACTTCCACAATCAGTGGTAGTTCTGAATCAGTGTCTGAACTGGACATGTTGTTGTTTGCCCAGTTACTCTCTTCAAGTGCTGGCTTCTCGTACTTCGAGTTGTCAGTGTACTGACCGGTGAATGGATTCACAGTCATCACGTCCACGAATACTCTCACATCCTCAGAGGTCTTGTTGAGTCGTGCGTAGCTTAGAACTTCTGTCTCGCCATCCCAGTCAGGTAGAGCCATGTCACCGTCTCCAGGACCATTGCTACCTAATCGAACGCTTCCTTGGTATGTACCCTGACCACCAACGACTTCAGACGTATAGAATGAAACTCGCAAATCGTAGAGATACTTGTATGTGCCATCAGGGTTGATTGGCTCATCGCCATCCATCTGTAGGGACACTGATACTGGTACCAATGTCTCTCTTAGCACACCGTCAATTCCTTGGAAGTAAACTGGCTGTGGTGAGATACGAGCATCATCGAAACTGAAGTCTGGTCGTGCCTCTTCTTGGTTGTGCACACGGATGTACAGAGTTTGTGAACTGCTACCCTGATCATATGTACCTGTTGCAGATTGAGCATAGTCAATCTGTGTAGGTGGTGATGCAGTGTCGTTCATCCAAAGTTTCACAGCACAGAAAGTTCCGCTCATTGGGCTCATCTGATGGATACCATCGTCAGGTGTTCCGTCACCATCTGCATCCTGTAGCATATCCCACTCGCTGCTGTCAGCATCTGTGGTTGCATCAGGAATCAAGTCTAGAGTAATCTCTTGATTGACGTTATCAACGTTTACTTCGAAGTAATTGTGGTAGTTACATTGATCCATCGAAGATTGAGTCTGGTCAACTTCCCAAGATAGTTGGTCAATTGTGTGGTCATTGTCACTCATCATTCTAGATAAGTCGATGGTCAAGAGGTCTTCATCAGTTGTATCCTCATTAACCTGCCAATACCAAGGCTCGTGTGTTGCAGTTGTATCAGTAATCTTACCTGAAGCCTTGTCACCATTGCTGTCTAGATAGCTCGTAGTGATGTACGCACCTCGGCTAACATTCCAGTCTAGTATTTCTGGCTGGTCGTTTACCGGGTTGATTGTGAATGGAACACTCACGCTCTGTGCCGCATCATTAACTGACGCCCCATCAGAGAGGTCCAAAACGATGTCACAAGTGCCACCTGCTTCGTTATCCTCTGCTAGGTCAATTACCAAAGTGTTAGACTGAACGCTGACACTGAACGCCGAACAATCGACTGGATCAGTTGCAGCAGTCCAAGTGTAAGACTGTGGTGCCTGTTCTGTGTTGTTATCTAGAGAACTATCCTGCTCATTTGCCAAATCCGAGACATATCCGTTACCGTTTGAACTACCGAGGTTGATTGTAATCAAATCCCAGGTCATTTCTTCACCAGTCACAGGGTTACGCCTCTGAGGCTCGTCATACACGTTGTAGACTGTAGAGCCGTCTGCTGCCAATACTTGAGTGAACGTTGGCATTCCAGTTGGGTGCTGTGGGTTGTTGATTTCTGGAGCATCGTTCACGTTCTGTACTGAGACTAGAACAGACTGGCTAGTAGTCAATCCATCAGTATCTGTTACAGACACGTATAGACGGTGGTTACCAAACTCATCTGGGTTAGGCGTTATTGTCAGAGATGTACCTGACAAACTGTACGAGAACGGAGACGAGGCATTGCTTGGATTAATCACATCATTAGTGACCGTCCAAGTAAGTGCTGACGAATCATCTTGGTAATCCTGTGCCTTAGTTATCAAAGATATCACATTGCTACCTGTATCCTCATTGACAGAGAGATCATCCATGTCAACAATTGCAGGCTTTGCTCGCATAATGTCGATTGTGATGTCCTGGTTTTGATCCATTGACACATTGGCTTCAGTAGCCCAGTCCCAGTAGATGTTATCCACATCTCTCACCTTGACAGTGATGTCGTAGTTGCGTGCAGCTGTTGCACCTGTAGCAGTGAAAGTTCGGTGAACGAGTAGGAACGCATCCAATTCGCCATTTGCCAAATCATCTCCAACTAAGTTTAGTGTACCGAAGTCTTGGAAGGTCTGAGAAGTTCCAGAAGTCTGGTCGAAGTATTGTGGTGGATAAACACCAAGCACGTGACCTGAATTTTCATTCTGGATAATTGCCAAAGTCTTGATTGTTGTAGTTGGACTTCCAATACAGCTCCATGGGATTGAGAACTCAGAGAGACCGCTGAATGTAGCGGTTACTCCTGGGATACCGAATCCTGGTGCAGCGCGCATACCGGAACATGCTGATGTAACATCAACCCAGTTACCGCCTGGCATAACCTTGCGGATACCCCAGTTGTTCAGATCCTCTGCCCACAACATGTAATCTGCCTCGAATGGCAGGTTGTGAGATACATACCAACTGTCACCAACGGTTGAACCGCCTTGTTGTGTATCAAGATACCACATACCATCTGTAACTGTGAAAGTCACTCCAGACAGCATGATGTATAGATCGTTATTGTCCCAAGTCATGTATCCCATTGCTTGGCTGGATGGGTCTGGATTGACCGCAACAGCACCAGGCATTGCATCGTCAGCTATGTTGTGAATACCCATTGGGTGGCTCACAAACCAATCTGTATAGTCAGCAACACCGCCAGGACCTTCGCCTACAGCGATAACGTTAGAGCGCCATGCTGGGCTGACATACTCTGAACGACCATTGTCAGTTGACTTGATTAACAGACCAACATCAGATGCTGCTGCACCATTGTGTAGTACTGTTAGATCCAAGAACTGTGCTTGGTGAACAACCGCACTGGTTCCGATACTCATCATGGACTGATTTAGACCTGGCATATTACCAACACTAGTGATGGTTGAATATGCGCCTGCATCAATCTGTAGTAGCGTTTCAGCACCCCATGTGACATTCTCGATGCTACCTGTAGCACCGTTCACTGTCTGTAGAGATGTTAACGCTGATGAGGTACCCTCATTCCAACGGAAGTCATCGTGACCATTAGACTTCAAGCCAACTAGGCCACCAACTATGTTCATATCGTTGATCTCAAGTGTATGACGACCATTGCTTGATCTAGCATCAATACCATATCCTGTACTGCTTGCTGCTATGTCCAATCCATCGATTGTTACATCGACATTTTCCAAATCAAACGCTGTACCGCCAGTGACGACCATGTTCTTAATGTCCAAGTCACCACCAGTCTGTGCGTATGCAAGGCTGAATCCGCCAATAGATGTACCATTGAACGAAACATCCTCGTTTCCGTCAACCATTGAAACACCATAAGTAGCCAAATTGCTGGTACTGGTGCTGTTTGTAACGTGAATTATTCCATTCATCCAAGTGTGAGAATCACAGTGATACTCGTACGAACCTGGTGATGTAAAGGTGTAGGTGAAAGTTCCACCTAGATTCAACAGACCGCTGTCCCACAAACTATCGTTACTTACGGTTGAGTGCTGGTAATTGACTCCACTGTTGTAAGCAGTTAATACCCATCGAACAGTGTCACCAGTACTAATGTT
>DASCSU010000042.1:0-12801 GCA_034399495.1 Candidatus Thalassarchaeaceae archaeon | reverse complement strand
AGCCAGAACCCGAACCCGAACCACTAGACCCTAGTCTTGACCACGATGGTGATGGTTTCACTACTGGCTGGGAGCAGAACAATAGTTGGGACCCAGAAGATGCTCTCTCGGCTCCGCCATGCAATCGATTTCGAGAATTGTGTTTACGTGGGGTGAATGAAACTGTTTGGGCAACCTCCCACAATTCACACGCATCTCTTGACCGCAATCATAACTTGATAAGTAGTAGCCAAAGAACCAATATCACCGCACAAATGAATGGTGGCGTACGTGTCATTAATCTAGATGTACATGAATATAATAATCAGACAATGCTTTGTCATGGTGGGTATGACTTCATTGCTCATCCTTGCTTTCTAAGTGGTAATTGGCCATTAGAGGATGCTTTTCTTGAGATAGTATCTTTTCTTGAAAATAATTCCTTTGCCGTCTTAATCATCACATTGGAGAGTTATGTAACTGCTCAAGATATTGCCAATGCCTCTGATGCAACCCATCTCACTCCCTATTTCCATGCTCAAGAACTTGGTGCAACTTGGCCCTCTCTCGCATCTTTAATCGAATCAGGTGGTCGCGTAATATTGTTCAGTCAAGACCGGCCAGAGGTTGATATTCCGTGGTATCACTACGATGGTGATTACATGGCTAAAACACACTGGGCTTACAATGACACAGCATATTTCAATTGTGATTTAACACGTGGCAATACTTCGAGTCCTTTACGTTGGCTTGACCATTATATCACCGACCCAATTTCATCTGAGTCAACATCCAATGTCACGAATCAGGTCCCGGTAATTGTTGAGAGAGCAGATGAATGTACAGAGAAATGGGGGCAGATACCCAACTTCATTGCTGTTGATTATTGGGGGCAAGGAGATATTGTATTAGCAGTTGATGCCTTGAACGGGTTAAGTTGAGTTGGTTATGAATCAGATAATATTAGCCAATTGTGTAGAACATATGGCAGAAAAAATGGATGATAGTTCCATTGATCTGACAGTGACTTCTCCACCTTACGATTCACTAAGGGATTACGAAGGATATACTTTTGATTGTGAGAGTATTGCTCAAGGCCTATTTAGAGTCACCAAAGAGGGAGGTGTTGTTATTTGGGTGGTCGCTGATAAAATAAAAAATGGCAATAAATCTCTAACTAGTTTCAAGCAAGCAATTATTTTTCAAGAGGTTGGCTTTAATGTTCATGATGTAATGATTTACCGTAAGAAAAACACCCCATTTATGCGTTCAAATGCATATACTAACTGTTATGAGTTTATGTTCGTGTTCACAAAAGGGAAACCAAAAACCTTCAATCCACTAACAATTGATACGGTAAGACAAGGGGTTGAGATGATGCCAACTAACAAGGGACCTGATGGAATCAATCACAAAGTTCCTGGGAAGTTAAATAATGTAAAGACGAAGGTAAATATCTGGGATTATGCTGTTGGAATGCACGGCACAACTAGCGATAAAATTGCCTTCCAACATCCCGCCGTATTCCCTGAAAAACTAGCTGAAGATCATATCTTATCTTGGAGTAACGAGGGCGACCTAGTGTTCGACCCTATGTGTGGCTCAGGTACTACCTGTAAAATGGCAGCAAAAAACGGTCGAAACTACCTTGGTTGTGATATTTCTGAAGAATATGTAAATATCGCGAGGCAGAGATTAGAAATGCTAGAACAATAGCGATTATTCTGTAATCGTCTTACCTTTAGCATCAAGAAGTTCCACGGTAAGTCCAATCTCGTTAACATCTTTGAGCAGGTCATCATGCATTTTGTCACTGAACACGTCTAGAGCAGCAAGTTGAGAGGTGTTTGAAGGGTCGCGCAAGCGGTCAATAATATGGTTTAGAACACATGATACTCCATATGCTTGCCCTGTACGGAATGCATGGTCAAGACTGCCCGCCTCAACATCCTCGGCTTTCCTACGGGAGAGAACTTGATTTGAATATGCAACCATTGCACCGTACACGGTTTCCATCATCTTACTTGGCTCAGTCCAAGAATCATTTAGACACGATTGTGCCTCCTCTATTGCCGCATCTGCTGCTTGTTCATATTTGCGGAAAAGAGCGATTGGGTCACCACTCTCATCAGCCAATGCCTCGTTGATTATCTCTCGCCAGTCAGCCATCTGAATCATTCTCCGATTCCGGTCATCTGTATGAATGATTTGCTTCTCTTAATTCATCATTTCCCTAATAATGGCCCCGTAGGGGCCTTCACTAACCCACGCGGTGGGTTCATAACGGGGCGGTAAGTCGCCGAGTCGCCCAATACATCGAGGGAGTTACTATGAGTGCACAAAGAGTGAAGACGAATGAAGCCTTGATCGATCTCATCGATCAGCTAAAGGCCCAATCTCGAAACACCGGTGCCGCACTGTGGCGAGATGTGGCGTTGCGACTTGAAAAGAGTCGTAGCAATTGGTCGCAACCTAACCTAAGCCGCTTAAGCAGGCATGCTGAGGGTGAGAAATTTGTTCTCATTCCTGGTAAATTGCTTGGTAGCGGTGAAGTAACAGGGAAGCAGACAGTAGCCGCATTCAGCTTTAGTGCAGGCGCACGGCAGAAAATCGAGGCGGCTGGCGGCGAAACGATGACAATCGCAGAACTAATGGATAAGAATCCAAATGGAACGGGGGTGTTTATCCTTGGATGAGGATGCAACAACTTTTGTTTTTGATGCCAGTAATTTGATTCTTGGTCGTTTGGCCAGTCATGTTGCTAAGATTCTAATTGAAGGCCAAAAGACTGGTAGTCAAGATAGAGTAATTATCGTCAATGCAGAGAATGCTGTAGTGTCTGGCTCGAAGAAAGCAGTGTTTGCTACTTATCGTAAAAAGTACGAATTGAATCACGCTCGAAAAGGGCCGTTCTTCCCTCGTATGCCCGACATGATTCTGAAGAGAACTGTTCGAGGAATGTTGCCTTATCAGAAAAAATCGAGTGGCCGCAGTGCGCTACGAAATCTTCGTGTTATTATTGGTTGTCCGAGTCATTTGAGCGGAGACGGTCTTCCAGATGGCCATGAAATGGGAGATATGTCAAGATTGACTAGAGATCTTCCTTTGAAGCACGTACAATTAGGTAAGATTTCTGAGAACTTAGGCGCCCCCATGGGTCGTATTAGAGGTGAATTATGATGGCTGTTCGTAAGAAAAAATTGTCTGTTGAAACTAGCGGTAAGCGTAAGACAGCAATAGCTCGTGCTACTGTAAAACCTGGAAAGGGCCGTGTCCGTGTTAACAGCCAACCAATCGAGATTTTCGAGCCCGAGTTGGCTCGTCGCAAGGCAATGGAGCCACTAGTAATAGCCGAGGACATGCGTCGTATTGGTGAAAATGCTGGTAAGGGTAATGTCGATATCAATGTCAACACTACAGGTGGTGGCGTGATGGGTCAGGTAGATGCAATTCGTACAGCGATTGCACGTGGGCTTGTCAAATACAATGGTGGGGCAGAAGGAGATGATGAGGAACTTAGGGATGAATACCTAAGATTCGACCGTAGCCTTTTGGTTAATGACCCACGTCGAAAGGAACCAAAGCACCAACAAGGTCGCGGTGCTCGCAAGAAGTGGCAGAAGTCGTATAGGTGAGGTGAAGAGATATGTTAATTCCAGTAAGATGTTTTAGTTGTGGTAATGTAGTTGGTCAACATTGGCCAATTTTCAAGTCAAGGACTGATAATGAAGAGGACCCAGCAGAAGTTCTCAATGATCTAGGTGTAGAGCGATACTGTTGTCGCAGAATGTTTGTCGGTCATGTTGAATTGATTGATGAAATTGCTCCCTTCACTGTATTTCGCAAACCATGAACAAACCGGGCCCGTAGGTTAGCTTGGCCAATACTTGACGGCTGGGGGCCGTTAGACTCCGGTTCAAATCCGGACGGGCCCACTTCAATGAGAATGGCTTATTAGTTGAGTTATGTAGTAATTGTAGTAAATTACTTGGTTTCCAATTTGAAAGTGGCTAGATACAGCACTTTGACTTGAAAGCGAAGGGATTGATAGGGGGTGCTTAGCATCGACAGCATATGAGCGGTAGCCGCGCCCGAGCATTATCACTAACCTTGCTGATGATAACATCATTATTTTTCGTCTATCCACAGGCGGTTGAAGCTACTGTGATATCCTCTAATACCGAATGGTCGGGTAATATGACAATTGATGATAACGTACTTGTCACAGCATCAAGAACTTTGACAATTGCTGCAGGAACCAACATAACAGTAACTGGAGATTATCTCATTACTGTTGATGGAACAGTCCGGATTGATGGGACTGCAGCAGAACCAGTAATTATTACGAATAACAATAATCCAGTAGGTCTCAATAGTAATACGGGTTGGTGGGATGGTTTTCTCGTTACATCTAGCGGTAATATTGATGCTTCCTGGTTGACTATTTCAAGAGGGCGAACATTATTCGAGATAGATGGTTCAGCTATTATTGATAATGTCACAGCAGATTATTCGCTTATTGGTGCTGATGTAGGTGGGTCTGCTTCCATCACTGGATTAACTTGTACACATATTGATTTCACTTGTATATCGATCCTTCAAGGGGGAAGCGCTACAGCTAATTCAGTTCATGTTTCCAATTCTGCTTATGGTGTTGAAAATGGTGGGTCCTTATCTCTTGATGGTATCGTAGTATCAAATTCAGGTTATCCCGTTGCAATTTATGATGGTTCAACAGGTAGTGGGCAAAATATCGATGTCGATAATGTATCAGCTGCTATTATGAGCAGAGGGGCTACATCATTCACATTTGATTCCATTCAGGTGGATGATTCTGTTTTGTTGTTAGATGCGATTGGTAGTGATGGTTTAGAAATTCGTAATTTGACTGGCGAAGGAATTGATAGTTTGATTATAGGAACCAATATGGACGGCGTAATTGTTGATAATTGGGATGTAAATAGTAGTGGTACTAGTGGTTGGGCTTTGATAGTAGACACTGCCGGTACATTCACCTTGGATAATTCAGAATTTAATGGATTCAACAAAGGTTTACGGTTAACTGGAAGTGGTATTAATACCATTAATAACAGCGTAATGACATTATCAGGTCCAATGTTTGATGTTAGTGGAAATGGTAGACTTCATACTCTTTCAACAAGCCTTTCAACAACTGCAGAATTTGGGCATTTGTCAGGCGTTGATTCTTTTTGGAGTGACAATAATCTGAATGGGGGTTCTTCATCTGATGGTTTAGAATTAGTTAGTGGAAAACACGTATTCAATTCAACTACATATGCTAGAAATTATTTGTATTCGGACTCAGAATCATTTGGTCTAGGTGTTACATGGGCCACAGTGGAAGCAAATGGATTAACACTTTCAGGCTGGTCTGATGGGATTCAGTGCCGTGTTGATTGTTTGATTAACGGTGCTTCCCTGACTAGTAATCTTGGTGGAGTGGCTTCTGGTAGTGGAATAAAGATTGATGGCGGTATAGTTGAATTAGATACACTAACAACTGGTAATTCACTAAATGGTATTCATCTTAAGGATGGTAATTTACACATTGGGGATTGGATAGGCGCAGGTCATGGTGGACCTACTCTATTAGTGGATGCAGATTCAACAGCTACAATTCGAAATTTCCCTGCCTCATCATCTAATGGGCTTTGGGATGCAGATGGTGCTGGTAACTTGTTATTCGGTGGCTTGAATGCTAGAATCAACACATCTTCCTATCATGAATTCACAGAATCAACTATTTCAGTATCAGATCTATCTAGTATCCCCTTAGTTGGAGTATCTGTTGAGGCGCATGGTTTCACAGAAGTAACTGATTCTAATGGTGAAGTGCAGTTACCTTTGTTGGTAGGTGGCACAGTAGTATTGGCTAATGATGGAACCTATGGGGTTAGCGATAATTTCACTCCACCAGGAGGTAACATACAACTTCCAGTTATTCCAAGCGTAGGCCCTTGGATTATTCCAACTGGTGTGCATGCGGTTTTGATTGGTGGCAACTATACTGCCCCTGCTGGAGACAATGTAACAATTTCATCTTCATCTTCTCTAACGCTAAAAAATTCTCATCTTTCAGTGCCCGGCGGGGGTATAATTGTTGAAGGAAGTGGGCAATTAATTGGCCAAAATGGTTCAACTGATGCCGTTGTTCATACATCCGGTGAAAATGCAATTGAAGGAATTGGCGTTGGTCTGGTTGTAATGAACGATTTCCACCATAGTTGTTCAATGGAAGAGCATGAATGGACTGGCCTTCATGTTGTTGGAGATTTATACCTTGAACAAACATGCAGTTTGAATATCTATTCAGGTTCAGTTGCGGGCGCTATTCATCCCTCTGCTAATGGCTATTTTTCTTTGAGTAATGCTGCACAGATACGAGTTGTAGATTTCGGTGAACCAGTTGTAGGAGCCACAGTAACAATTCAAGGGAATCAGGTTACTACTAATCAGGACGGAATTACTACTTTTACAGCAACATATCGAAACGTGACAGATTCCTCAGATACTAGTACTGGTATTTTGCAAGTCTATGTGCTTCGAAATGGACATAGTCAAATTCGTAGTTGGGACCCAACTTCACCAGTCAATCTTGATGTCATGATGTCAACAGTCAATGGGGGGTATTTGGCTGAGTGGTTACGATTAGATGCAACGTTTTCACCATACTATCTAGATGATAATTTAACCATAATTTCAGGGACCACATTGACTCTATTACCATATTCAACATTGAATGTAAAAGCCAATCGAGGAATTGTTGTAAATGGAGTATTGGAATCTACTTCAGCAACAATAAGTGGAAATGATTGGAATGGCATTTCATTAGCAGAGGGCGGTTTAGTTGATTTGACTAGTGGCCAATTGATGGGTGGTTCACTAACCTCGGGCCCATCATCTTCTCAAGTGTCAATTGATGGAATGATTATCTCCAACGCGCCTCTCTTTGTTAGTGGTTCAGGATTATTAGATGTCACAGACTCATTAATTCATCAGAGTGATAATTGCATATTTGGTAATGGTGGCCAAGTATCTATTACTCATTCAATAATTCAATCTTGTAATCAAGCAGGTGCATTGTTAACTCAGTCTACAATTAGTTTTAGCAATGTTACTTTAGGTAGTGGTAATGAACAGGGATTGCATTTACGTGGCACAAGTGGTTCAGTCACTAATCTTGACGGGATTAGTCATGATGGTAGTGGACCTGCTCTTCATATTGAAATGGTCGATTCAAGCCTTCAAGTAACAAATTCTGAACTTTCTTCAGGCACCAATTCTCCAGCACTTTCAGTTGAATGGTCAGATATGTTCATTATATCTGATAGTATAATTCATGGCGCACCAGGTATGGTTGTTGATCATAGTGTATTATCGATGAATGGCGTTGATTTTGTTGGTGATGGGTCTGGTGTTGCACTAGATATTAGGGGGGCTAGAGCAGAACCCTCACAGATTTCAGATTGTGATTTTGATGATTATGATAATTCAATTCACCTTATGGGTGAGGAGGGTGATAATGAGATGGCAACATCAGTGTTCACTAGTAATCACCACCATGCAACTGTTGCTTATTCATCAGAAGGACTTAGCTTTACTTCATATGGTGAAACGATAGAAGGTGCAGTGGAAATATTTGGTACGAAATCAGTTATTGGAGAAATATGGGACCCTCTTTCTTTTGATACAACACAAGTCAATGCTTCAGGAGTTTCTTCTGTGCTTTCAGGTTCAGTATGGGATATTACTGTGTTTGGAGAAGCGTCTTCAATTCAAACAGATGCTACAATAGAAGTAACAGTACCTTCATTTGGAGATGTTGTTTTAGAACAAATAATCAATGCAAATACAAGTGAAGGGAGTGCATCAATACCATTTATTTACCATAGTTGGACAGAAATGGGGATTTCTAGTGCACTGAGTGCTATATGGGTGGCTAACGCACCAACTTACATAGAAGCAACAGGCTCTTTTGTGCCAAATCAATATTCTAATCGCAACATAACAGCGCAGTTAACTAAGAATCAAGCGCCAATGGTGAACATTACCCAACCCACACAAAATGTTGAGATTCAAGAAGGTGAATCAGTTGAATTCAATGCAGTAGGTCAAGATTTAGATGCTAGTTCTACCGATGAACTGACCTTTGTTTGGTATTTGCGCTCCCAAGGAGATGATGCCCCTGGTACACAAATTTTCACAGGGAGTAATGGTGTTGTAAGCAATATTGGTCAAGTAGGCGTTTACATTGTTACAGTGGTAGTGACTGATGCTTGGGGTAGCAGTTCAGAGGATATGTTAACTCTAAATGTAATTCTTGATGATGCTGATAATGATTTCATTGACACTTGTGCTATCAGTGGACCTAATGCTTGGTATGATCTTGAAGAGAATCGTGCGTGCGGCCCCGATGTTTACGATGACGATGATGATAATGACATGATTCCAGATAACCGAGATGTATTCCCTACCGACCCATGTGCTCATTCTGACTTCGATATGGATGGGCTACCTAATTCATTGATACCTAATTGTGAAACAGACCTCATCGAAGATGATGATGATGATAATGATGGGACACTCGATAGTGCAGACCCAAATCCGCTTGATCCAGGTATATCTGGTGTCGATAGCGATGTTGGAGGAGGTATCTTATCTCCATCAATCATATTACCAATCTTACTTCTCCTTGTTGTCGTGGTTTTCATTTTCCTAAGGGGCTCCCGGAATGAGTTTGGTGGCAGAGAAAGTAATTGAGGTGGTGCACTGACTTTTGATCAACCCACTGCGGTTGCATGGTCTGTTGTTTGTTTAGTTGCAGCAATAGTCCTTTACGATGGTTATCGGTTACTTCGCACCCGTGAGGAGATTACTTCACTAGGTCAATTAAGTTCAGGTGGTTATGCATGGGAATCAGATTCATCACGTGAGGTGATGAGGAATGGGACATCGTTAGTTACTCTTGGAATCATGATGGCATTACCTTGGCCATTTGTGGATAGTAGTTCCACTCCATTTTATGCAGTAGTAGTATTTGATATTCTACTAGGATTACATTGTGTATGGTTGATGTTGCCAAAAAGGTATGCGATTAGTCGTACACACCTGTTTGCTGATGGATTTGAGATTAGTTGGGAATCGTTGCGCTGGCTTGGTTGGAATGGTGGAAACAGAATAGTATTGCAACGCAAAGGTTGGTGGGTGTTTGCCCCGTTACCTGTTGGTGGTTCATTGAACGATTTAGAGCAAGTTGCAGCTAGAATTGAGGCATTACAAGGAGATGATTGGCATCATTTTGTTTCAGATTCAGAGGAATAAGCAATCCTTGTCGTAGTATTTACGGTGGCCTTTTCAAGGAGTGCCGCCCATCGCTACGCGATGGGCACACGCGAGAGCGATTCAGATTCCGAGGCCTCTCGGATTGAGGAGTTGGCGACTTTAATTGTCCACCATTCCCATCTTTACTATAACGAGGCTAGCCCAGAAATTTCAGACGCTGAGTTTGATGATTTATGGGATGAATTGAAGCTTTTAGATCCCAAACATCCACAATTAAATCGCGTAGGTTCAGACGTACCCCCTGGTTCTGTAAAAGTAGATCACATGTTTCCAATGCGTAGTCTTGACAAAGCAATTAGCGATGAGGAGATACAACATTTTGTGGCTGAGACAACAGCTCACGGAAGGCGTTTCATAGCTCAGCCAAAGTTGGATGGCAGTGCCCTTTCACTTGAATATCGTAGAGGTAAACTTGTGCGGGCTGCTACAAGAGGTAGTGGTGAGCGAGGAGAAGATGTGACAGCAAATGCCCGCCGCATTTCCAATGTTCCATTTGAATTAGAATGGGGTGGTGATTGTCATATTAGGGGTGAAGTAGTCATGCCGTTAGCAACTTTCAATGAGATATATGCAGATATCGCACCAAACCCTCGTAACCTTGCTGCAGGGGCTCTTAGACAGAAGCATGTTGAGAAAGGTAAAGCCAAGGCAGAGCATCTAGAGTTCTATGCCTATGATGTGAGGTTTGTAGGTTCTAATAATCGTCACCCCGATTCCCCTGAACCAGATTTCATGGAATCAGATTCACAGGCAACCAAGTGGTTAATGGATCAAGGTATCACCGTTGCAGGGGATACAGTTGTTGAGGGCGAAAACGATGAAGATACAAGTGGTGCTATGATTGCTTTAACTCGTGAATACACCGAAAACAGAGAAAAATATGATTGGGAAATTGATGGTATTGTATTCAAACTTGATAATTTTGCAAAACGCAAATTGCTTGGGATGACCGCACATCACCCACGCTGGGCTTTGGCATGGAAGTTCCCTCCTGATGAGGCTACGACTGTTCTGATGGGTGTTAGATGGCAAACTGGTCGTACGGGGGCAGTTACTCCAGTTGCGCTCGTTGCTCCCGTGGTTGTGTCTGGTGTAACTGTAGAGAAGACTACATTACACAATGCCGGAGAAGTAGAGAGGTTGGGTATCAAGATAGGTGACAAAGTGCGTGTAGTTAGGCGCGGTGATGTAATCCCCAAAGTCATTGAAAGTCTTGGTCCAGCAGTTAAAGCGGATTTGGATGGAAGAAAGCATGCTGATGGCGAGGCATTTACAGGAGAATTACCAAAACCTTCCAAGATAGAAATTCAGAGCCATTGCCCTCGTTGTGAAGAAGAGTTAGTTGTAGAGGGTGCTTTTCTAAAATGTCTGAATCTCTCATGTGGGGCACGCCATGTGCGTTCTCTCACCTATTGGTGCCGAGCTCTTGAAATGGATGGAATTGGTGACAAATTAGCTGAACAGTTGTCAGAGTCGGGATTGGTTGGTTCGATTGCTGATCTATATTTACTATCATTTGACAAGTTGTTAACATTAGATAGAATGGCTGAGAAGTCAGCAAACAATGTGTTAGCAGAGATTCAAAGAACCAAAGAGATGACTCTAACTCTCTTCCTTTCAGCATTAGGATTACCAGGTATAGGCCCTGAATTGGCCGAGGCGGTTGCAGAGAATGTTTGCTCATTTGACAAATTAATGCAACTTGTATCAGCACGTAACGATGAATGTGATGTGGATGAGAATGATAAACCAAACAAGTACAATAGTGCTATTTCAGATTTGATAGAGATAGAGGGTGTTGGTGCAACAGTTGCAGAGCAGTTACTCAATGGTCTTGCTGTGAGGGAAGATTTAGTTAACGAATTAAATAAAGTTCTAATCATCAAAGATGTAGAGAAAAAAGAGGCTAAAGGCACCTTGATAGGACTTACATTTTGCTTAACAGGCACTCTAAGTAGGCCACGCAAAGAGGTCGAATTACAAATCAAGGCAGCTGGGGGTAAAACCACTACTTCAGTATCTGGTAAGTTGGATTATTTGTTGGCGGGGGAGAATGCAGGATCAAAACTTGAGAAGGCGAAAAGGCTTGAAGTCAAAGTAGTGAATGAAGATGAATTAGCCAAAATGATAGGTGATAGCGTAATAGAGGATAATTCAGATATCTTACCAGTTACAAAAAAGGATTCAATAAAAATTGAGGAAGAGTCTGTAGAAGAAAATGAAGTCCGTAATCATCAAACATCATTAGGTGATTTTAGTTAATCGCTTAACCGTAGAGCATTGCAGATGTGCCGCCATCTTCGCCTTTTTCTTTTCATATAAATCACAATAGAATGTCCACCCCCAATATGGGTATTTATCTTAGGAAAGACTTCATTAATTCTACATCTATGGCGCAACATGAACAAAATGAACCGTAATAAAATTGGTTTGCCGGCGCGAGCGTTGTTGCTCGTGCTAATTATCACATTCTCAACAACCTTATCTTTGACGACAGTGAGCGCAATTAATTCAACTCTATATCGTGGAGCACAAGCCGGCTCGATATACGAGAATGCCACTATCACTGCTGGTGGCTACCACACCTGTGCCATCCTTGATGACGGCTCGGTTAGATGCTGGGGCTACAACGCCTACGGCCAACTGGGCGACGGAACGACCACCAATCGAAACACGCCCACTGCACTTTCTAGTTGGCCAAGCGGGCGTACCGCGGTGGCCATCACTGCTGATGGCGGCGGCCATACCTGCGCCATCCTTGACGACGGCTCGGTCCGCTGCTGGGGATGGAATGACTACGGACAACTGGGCGACGGAACGACCACCTCGCGGAACACGCCCACTGCACTTTCTAGTTGGCCAAGCGGGCGTACCGCTGTGGCCATCACTGCTGGTGGCTACCACACCTGTGCCATCCTTGATGACGGCTCGGTTAGATGCTGGGGCTCCAACAGCGACGGCCAACTGGGCGACGGCACGACCACCGATCGAAACACGCCCACCACACTTTCAGGATGGCCGTCCGGGCGTACCGCTGTGGCTATCACTGCTGGTGGCTACCACACCTGTGCCATCCTTGATGACGGCTCGGTTAGATGCTGGGGATACAACAGCGACGGCCAACTGGGCGACGGCACGACCACCTCGCGGAACACGCCCACTGCACTTTCTAGTTGGCCAAGCGGGCGTACCGCTGCCGTAGGTGATCGTGACAATGACGATGATGGTTTGCTCAACATTTTCGACTCATGTGCTAATGGTAATATTGGTTGGACGAGCGGAAGTTCTACCGATTATGACTCAGATGGATGTCGAGATGCCAGCGAAGACTTGGACGATGACAACGATGGAGTCCTGGATACCAGCGATGACTGCTACCGTGGCGACCTGAATTGGATCTCGGATCCGTCGACGGATCACGACGCAGACGGCTGCCGCGATGCGGGCACGGAGGACAAC
>DASCSU010000041.1:0-13470 GCA_034399495.1 Candidatus Thalassarchaeaceae archaeon | reverse complement strand
AGAATGACTGGGGTATTGACCGCCATTCAATAGCCCCTCGCACCACTTTCATGTCACACGAACCGTTTACGCCACCACGGGGTGGTTCTGCTTCCGCTGAGGTTGAGTCGCTACGAGGAGCTTTTGGTTCATCTACTGACGCGCTCATCATCACAAACACGAAAGGTTTCACAGGCCATCCAATGGGGGTTGGGATAGAAGATGCAACTGGTTTGTATGGTTTGGCATCGGGGCGTCTTCCACCAATAGCAAATTTCAGAGAAGCAGATCCTGAACTTGGTAATTTGAGACTCTCCGAGGGCGGTGAATATGATATCGAATACATGTTCCGTCACGCCGCTGGTTTTGGTAGTCAAATTGCTCTCACCTTCTTCAAGAGGGTTGCTCGTTCAATCAATAGGATTGACAAGGGCAGCGTAGATAGTTGGGTTGCTAGCCAAGTTGAGGATGAAGTAATCACTCGCATTCTAAAGAGGAAACTAGTAGCCTATGTTTCTCCTGATGATTCTTTAATTGGTGGAGTCGAAGGGGAGGACTGGCAACCTGCTAAACAGGATGCTGCACCTGAATCTGCACCCAAGCCTACACCTCAGCCAGCCAAGGCTGAACAAACAAAAGAGGAAAAAGTTACTCCACAAGAAACCCCTCTTGAACCAATAGAAAAGCCAGAAGAAGAGCCTGAACCGGTGACACTCTCTCCACCACAATCAGTTGGTGAAGATGTGGTGATACAAGTGATAGAAACTGTTGCTGAACACACGGGTTATCCAACTGATTTCATAGAACTTGACCAAGATTTAGAAGGTGAGTTGGGCATTGATACTGTTAAACAGGCTGAAATTATGGCTGATTTGAGAGAAAAATTTTCTTTACCAGTGGACGAATCATTCCAACTTAGAGAACATCCCACACTCAATCACATGATTTCTTACATCAGTAAAATGGCAGGTGGTGAGCCCACACTAGTTCCATCTCCTGCACAAGAGGTGCAAACAACTCAACCTGCTGTTGAAGAAGTAATCCAAGAGGTAACAAAGACTCCTACTCCTAATGATTCAGAGGTTGAGTCTGCAGTTCTATCTATTGTAGTCAAACATACTGGATACCCTGAAGATTTCCTTGAACTCGATCAGGATTTGGAAGGTGAATTAGGAATTGATACAGTCAAGCAGGCCGAAATAATGGCGGATTGCCGCGAGCGTTTTTCACTCCCTGTAGACGAATCTTTCCAATTACGAGAATATCCAACACTAGCACATATGATTTCTTACATCATCTCAATGGGTGGTGGTAATTCACAGAACGATAGTCCTGTTGAGGTTGAAGAAGAAACATCTCAACCCCATACAGAGGTAGTTGAATCGCCACCTGTGGAAGAAGAACTCCCTTCAGTAGTAGATGAGATTGGGGTGCGCCGTTGGGTGGTAGAAGTTGAAGAAGCAGAAGAGTCTGAACCACATCCTATTCAGATGTCAGGTTCATACATGATTGTCACTGATGATTCATGGGGGCTTGGTGATGCTATCTGTCAAGAGTTAGAAAAGTCTGGGACAGAGGCTGTCCGTCTTATGTTAGATCCAAGTATTACCTCAAAGGTTAGGGTTGAGAAAGAGGGTGAGGTCGATATCATCAGACTTGACCCAGGGAATGAGGCACACCTATCTCAAGTGGGTGCAATTCTAGCACCTCTAGATGTTGTGGGAGTAATTCATACAGCCCCTTGTACGCTTGCTGGGATGGCTTGGGCAGAGGTCACTAGTAAGCAGCAAACTCAGATGGTTTGTCATGGTCTATTTGGTTTATTACGAATAATTGATGGAAAATTAGCGGAGCGAAATGATGGAATTGTTTGCTCTATATCTGCTCTTGACGGTCGACACGGAAACGGGGGCCACAGGTTCAATGCACTAGGCGCAGGAGCACACGGCATAGTCAAGTCATATGGTAGGGAGAGGCCTAATATTAGGGCTAGAGCAATTGATGTTGCTCCAGAATTATTAGTTGATGCCGTCTCACTTGCCAGCACTATTTTACAAGAAATTGAACAGATGGGGCCACGTGAACTTGGGATTGATGCAGATGGTAGTCGGTGGAGTGTATGTATTTACGATGAGCCACATGAAGCAGAGCGTAAGCCACTAGAATCAGATGATGTTCTACTTGTATCCGGTGGTGGCTCTGGGGTCACCGCTGCTTGCATGGTTGGGTTAGCAGAGGCGAATCAAGATGTGGGTGCACATTTTGCTCTGTTAGGTAGGACCAAATTAGTAGATTCTCTAGTTAGTAAGATTTCAGCTAGTGAAGAAGAACTCCAGCAGATGAAGATGGAAGTACGTGAAGAATTGCAGATGGGTTCAGAGAAAGTAACCATCGTTGAGTGGGAGAATGCATGGTCCAAAGTTGTCCGTTCTATTGACGTACACAAGACTCTAGATGCAATTCGTCAAAGTGGAAACACAGCATCATACCATGCTTGTGATATTACTGAAGGCAAGCAGATTCGAAAAGTTTTGAAGAAATTGAAAAAGAAGCGAGGGCCTGTTACGGGGATAATTCATGGTGCTGGAATTGAAGATTCGAAATTAGTGTCTGACAAACAGTGGTCAACTTTTTCCCAAGTAATGGCAGTCAAAGTAGATGGCTGGCAGGCTTTGGTAAATGCTGTGAATGATCACAGTAGCGAACTCAGATATTGTTGCGTATTCACATCTATTGCTGGGCGCTTTGGTAATGGGGGGCAGACAGACTATGCTGCCGCCAACTGCATCCTTGACGCTGAAATGTCTAGACTTTCCCACATAGAAGATGAACCACAAGGAATTGCTCTTGCGTGGACTGGTTGGAGGGATGTGGGTATGGCAACTAGAGGTTCAATCGAGAAGGTGTTTGAAGAAGCCGGCATTGAGACCGTATCTGTTGAACAAGGCGTTGAGTTGTTCGTTGATGAGGTGATGCGAGGTGGGAAGCGTAGAGTAGTATTAGCCGGACAACTAGGGGTTCTCAATGATGACGGTTCAGATCGTGAGCCTCCTCAACGACTTGCTGCTGACGTTTCAGCACTACTTGCAGATGCCAATCGTTTCCCATTCGTTGACAAAATAATCTCACATGAGCCATTTGATCAGTTGTCTTACGAGTGTACACTAGATGTTGATAGATATCCTTTCCTAGTTGATCACGCAATAGATGGCGTCCCTTATCATCCAGGTGTAATGGTTTTGGAAATGTTTGGTCAAGCATCTCAGTTGCTTTGGCCGCCTTGTTCTGTTATCGGCTTCGATGATGTTAATTTCGGATTACCTGTTAAGTTATTGCATGAGGAACAGAAGGTTAGGGTAGTTGCACAATTTGCTCGTCAAGATGATGACAGCGTCTGGGTTTCTTGTCGCTTAGAATCAGATTTGATAAACAAAGCCGGAGAAGTGTTTGGGGAGCCTAGGGTACACCACGAAGGAGTCGTTCGTATGTTGAAGGTGGATGCAGACCGTGGTTTATTGCGCCTTCCTTCAATAGGTATGCCTAGCCAAGGTAGTGTTAGTGCCAACTCTGATTTTGTCTATGATCGCTTCTTCCACGGCCCTAAGTTTCAATCACACGGAGGGATTTCGACTGGTTGTATGATTGACAATATGATTGGTATTGATGGGATAGCATTGAGCCGCCACCAACTTCCTGATGTGAATTTGTTTGCTGACGGAATGGTAGAATTAGAGGCACAACCAATGTTGATTGAGGCCTGCTTCCAAAATGCTGGTATGGTTGCTATGGAAGTTGATGAATTGCAATCTCTGCCAATAGGCATTGAACAAGTTGAACTGATTCGAACACCCGGGGTCGATGATAAATTGAGTATGCGCTCCTTGAGGAAAGGTGCTGAAGATGGCGGAGTAACCCTTCACGACTGTTTGATTGTAAACCAAGATAGCAAGCCAGTTTTGGCTCTCAATAACCTTAGATTGAAGGGGATGGCTCCAATTTCAGAAGCCGAAAAGTTCACACTAAATCGCAATTAGAAAATTAATTTATCAATTGAGGAATTATTATGTGGGAGCCAGTTGGAGAACCTAATGTTCTATCTCTTCCTGAAGAGGCCCATCAAGACTCAATAGCCGCATGGATTCAAGTCCGTTCAACATCACCTATGGATCCGGTTCCCGATGTAACGACTCTGAGATTTGTTGATCCATCCGAAGCATCTAGGTTCGCCATGGCAAAAAGGGCTGAGGAGCATGCCGCTGCTCGATGGCTAGTTGAGTATCTCTTGGTGAAAAGTGGTCGTAATCCTAAATTATTCAAGATAGAACGTGATGATTATCGCCGCCCACGCCTTGTAGGTCCTAACGCTCCATCTCTAACAATCACTCATAGTGGTGGGATTGCTGCAGTATTACTTGGGCCAAAAGAAATTGATATTGGATTAGATTTAGAGCCAATGAATCTTCGACCTAGGAATCTTCTATGCATGATGTCATCGGGTAAAGAGAAGGCTCAATTGGAATCTCTATATGACCAAGATGAGATGAATGCTTCTTTTCACACCACAGATGTTTGGGTTGCTAAGGAGGCAATACTGAAAGCAGCAGGTCTTGGAATGGGCCTTCCACCTCAATCATTTGAGGTGCATGGGAAAAATGTGATTGAAGTGGGTATCAATGGTGCAAATAATATTTTCAATCTTCATCGCTGGAAAGCAACTCTCAATGGTCAACTTACTTCATTAGCTATAGCAGAGAAGGTGTGAGTTCACTCACCCATTTCAGCATCTAGAATATTTTCATCTCCTGCGATTTGTTTGGTTAACCAATAGGTGAAAGCTATTGCAATAATCCAAAGAGGAATGTTTGCTCTGTAGAATATCTCATAGGCGATAATATCCGTTTTTCCTGAACTTATGAAGTAACCAAGTGCAAAGAAACCTGCTAGGATTCCAATTGATTGTCCTATGAAAGCGACAAGACTAGCCATTCCAATTCCACGGTTTCTTTCATCTTCATTCGTAAATTTAGCCATTAGTGCATCGTTTGATACTAGTAGCATTGGATAGATTGGAACTACAAACACTAGAACTGCAATCATGGGGGGCAGTCCAATACTGAATATGGACCAAAGTGTACCATATGCTGCTGCAGACCAAAATAGAACGGTTTGCGCTCCTCTTTCATCACATACTTTGCCAATTATTGCATATAGGATTAGAACAGCAACCACGGCCCATGCTTCTAGCAATCCTGTAAAGTCCACATCGAATCCAACGACTTCTAGGTAGCGCAGTGCAGTCAATACTACAGCACCGCGTGGAATGGCTACAAGTATAACTCCAAGTAAGCAGAGCAGAGCCCATTTGCTTTCAAATCGGAACATTCCACGGAACATAGATAACTTCTCTTTGAAACTTAATTTCACAGGCTCTGGTTTTTTGCCACCTTTTAGCATCCAAATAGGCCAGGCGAAATCATCACCTTCGAATTTCATTATCATTAGGGCGCCAGCAATTAATGCTGGGATTGAAAATCCAACAAGTCCAAGCATTGCGAAGGTTGTGCCTGAAGGCAATAGCATCACATACAATTTGCTGCAAACCATTGAACCAATTGCTGCTGCGAATGAAGCAAATGCGTAGAGTACACCTAGATACTCTCCTTTCTGTTCAGGGAACCATTCAGTGCCAACAGCGACACCCATTCTTACTGAAGCAAATAACGCAATTTGAATTGTTGATGCAATTATGTACGCTTCAAGTGGAAGGAATGGGAAAGAGGCCATAATGAGAATAGCACCAAGAATTGCTCCAAACATCAGTTGTTTTCTGTGACCCCATTTGTCAGCAATAGCGCCCCAAATTGGTCCAAACGCTCCGAGGGCGAAAGCTAGTAGGCAGAGATGAAGTATCACAATATCTTCTGAAGCACCCAATTCACGAGAATGGAAGGAGTATAGAATCAGTGCGTTGTTAATTCCACCTATGAGGAATGATGTTGCAATAAATAATCGTTTTAGATCTCCCTTTTCTCTAGAACCATGACCTAATTCATTTGCTTTTTCTTTTAGTAATTGGTAACGTCCAATGAGCCAATAACCAACTAATATGAGCACTGGCCAGGTGAGATAAAACAGGACATCCTTAATTCCGCTAGAAAGGATACTAGGGCCTCGGTCATCCATTTCAAATACGGCTTGTTTGGTGTTTCCTTGATTACCTGAAGAGTCGTTCCACATGATATGAGCTTCTAGTATAGTTCCATCTTTCCAAACTTCAAACTCCCAGCGATAGACGCCGCCATCAGAATCAGTACCATCTTCTGTTGGCTCAAGGAGGTATTCCTCATTACCATCAGTTGCGTGAATTACCAATGTTCCTTCCTCAAACAACTTGTCACTTAGAGCCCACCTCACTTGGGCAGCCCAAATCACATCAGAGCGCGAATAACTCTCATATTCACCTCTGAACATTGTCCCTTCACTTTCTAGGTAAGGGTCGTCAACTTGGTATAAGCCAGCAGAGATTGTTAGATTGGTGGGTGTCTCTGATGAGCCCCAGTGAATCGTACAGTCGCTTGAAGTAGAAATGAGGGGGGCTGGGATTGTTCCGCTGTTAACAGTCCAACGGATTGATAGAGTTTGGTCAATTGAAATGTTATCAGGTAAATTCCCTCCCGAGAAATCAATTCGCTGTTTATCTTCAGAAAGCGAAATACCCCCACTGTTAACTTGGTCTAATTCAGTTCCATCAATGAACAGAAAGAGGTCAATATCTACTTGTCCATGGCCAGTTGCCCAAAGAGAAAAATTCCATGATTCACTACCAATTTGCGCATCCCTAACAAAACTGGGTGTGGTAAGTGTCGGGCCATCGGAAGGGCCGGAAACCGGCCCGGCAGGGAAATCGTGAGTAGACATCTCTGCTTGTTCTTTCAATTCTGGAGAGAGAGTGTCTTGACTTTGAGCAAAAAGAGAGGTCATCCTTATTGGCGGATTATATTCGACCTCGGGGGGAAGAACATCATCTTCAGCAGAAATAGTTGGGCTTGCAAAAGCCAATAGAAGTGATACGAGAATAATAGTGGAGAAGAAAAATGTCCGGCGCATTTTCATTCCTCTTCGTTATTATTTATTGCCGTGCTGTCCTTCTTTTGCCGTGAGGGGTAAAAGATAATTATCGCACCTATGAGAAATAATGGAGGGACTACAAACACTCCCTGTACATTCAAGCCAATTAAATCAAATACAATATTCCATAGTGGTATATTGACTGGCATAAAGAGGAATAGCAGTGCAACTCCAAACCAGTTTCGGGGCGTCATTAGTAAGTCGTGCAGGGCCATTGAACATCAAGGCTCGCATAGACGCGGTTAAGGGTAAATGCTTGGTCGGTGGGTTACGCGTCCATGATGTAGGGGTAGCATCAGAGGTTTCCAACCTCTTCGCCGGGGTTCAAATCCCCGTGGGCGCACCAAAAATAATAATTCATCCAACGAAATGATTGTGGATATCTTAAGCGTCGCCTTCGACTCTTGGGGCTAAGAAGTAAATCACATTAGCTCCACCTTCAGCGAAGGTAAATTCAAGTCTGAGGGGATAGTTTTCTCCAAATTTGGCAGTGACCGTTTCAACTGTGGCTTCAATTCGCTTAGCCAAGGGTAGTAGATATTGTAGGCTATACTGGCTCTTGACTGGTTCTCCACAAACTAATTCTTGTAATTCACCCGATTCATAACTGACATTTACAGCATCAGATTCACTAGTTACATTAACACTAAATCGATTTTGATCAATTGAAAATGTCACCAAATCACCGACTTGCTCTGCTGCCTTTAGGGCGCGGGCAAACTTTGCTCCAGACAAACTGACTGAGATATTAGTATCTAGTTCAGGGACCTTTGGCTCCTGCATGTTCTGCCTGTCAAGTGGGCGAATAGTTCTCTGAATCTCCCCTACTTGGAATTCTACCTTTCCAACGGCATCATTGTAATTCATGACGATGAGGTCTCCAGTACCAGCGAGTTGAACCAATTTGGAAATTTTAGACAATTCTAGTCCCAATATAGTTTCAGCGACTTCCCAAGATTCGAACGCTGCGGAATCAATTTCCATCTGAATCATCGCTACATGACTAGGGTCCACTATCCTAACCACTAATTTATCCGCTTCAAAGTTGAAGCGAGCTTCTTCAACTAATGTCGATAAAATATCGACCATCATTCTGAAGGTGTCTTGTCGGGCTGTTATGTTCATCATGCTGGTATCCACCCCTTCGGGATATTATGCCTCTTCAAGGAGGGTTCTAAATCCTTCGCCAAGCGAAGAGGCGAACAAATAGGCTCAAAGGTAAATGAAACTAAATCATCTGCGTTCAGATTCTCGCTCCATAGGAGCTCGATCTAATCTCTCAAAGTTAACATCAATTGGAGTCCGTTCTTCATCACCTAGGTGTTCTTTACACATGGCCCTAAAGTCTCGGTCACTCATATTTTCTAAGGACTCATGAGCAGTTTCAAAATGGCCTTTGTCTCGCTTTTCTTCATTTCGGTCATTCTTTGTTGGTTGAGGATGTATCACATCAGTTCCCCATGCAGATACCCTAACTATTGTCAAATCTCCATTATCTGCTGTACTGATAATGTCATACTCAAAGTTCCCATTGCTAAATTCTCGATGTGCAATAATGGTACCGTCATCAAGTAATTCTAGGCTGATCTCGGGTATCTCATCCCGCTCACCCCTGTCTCTACCTTCTCTGAGTCGGGCCATGATTCCTCGTAATTCTAAGCATGAATCATCATCACCGTTTTCACATGATTCTCGTAAATTTTCTACTCTCTCTCTGTAATCTGTGCGGTTTCGATTTTCATCATCTCGCTCATCACCTTCGGCGTTAGATTCCCAACCAAATCGCTCGAGGAATGATGAAAATTCTTCTTCAGTGTAATTTTCAGTGGTGAGTCCTAGTTCATCACGAATTGTTACAGAGTAACCTAAGTCCGTGATCTCAACGGAGATGTAGTCTGGGAGATGCCAGTCAATTTCATCAGTATCTTCAACTGTGTTATTGTCTGAAGAATTATCAGATTGCCGCCCATTTGTAGACTTTACTTCATCCTTATTCCTATCCCATTCGAATGATTTTTCTCCACGCAAATGTGCCCAGTCGCCTAGATCTTTATCGAAGTCCTTGTTTTTTAGGTCTTCACATTTCTCCAACCATTCAGAATTTGATTTTTCTTTTGAGTTATCTTGCATCTTTTCATTTGCATCGTTGCCATCAGCTGCAGATGCATCATTCATTTCAAGAGATGACATGGAAGCCATCCCACCTAAAACTAGTAGGGCAACCAATAGTATACTCATCGCACCATTCAATCTCATAACACTGCCTACAGCCATGTGAACCAATTATTGAGGGGTGCCCCTCCCTTCAAGTCTTTTCGGTTTGGTAAATTAGCGTAATTTGCCCTTACGGTAATTGTCTTATTCGCCCCGTAATTTTCGTAGATATTCATCTCCGTAGTGCTCCCACTGATGCATAGTCCATCCAGCAGGTAGTCCACCAGCGGGTAGCGGTGGTCCACCAGATTGTGGGGGCTGAGAAGCGGGTGCTGTAGGAGTTGATACAGGTGGAGTGGAAACTGTTGGCGTTGCTGCTACAGGTGGTGTCGACACTACCGACGTTGCTACTGGCTCCATCCCGAGGCCTCCAATTTGTCCAGCGCGAGGTGCTGCTTGAGGTGGCTGTTGATTACTACCACCGCCAATGCTGCCACGACGCACCACTAAGAATACGATAGCTCCGATTGCAGCAATTACTGCGACGATTCCTAACCCCATTATCGGGGAGAACCCTCCACTAGAGGTGGAGGCTGCTGGCTCAGATTTCTTCTCACAACCAGTATCATCTACTGTAGTTCCTACAACTGTCCCAGGACATTGATCATCACCATTGCCGATGCCATCGTCATCATCGTCAATCAAGTCATCACAACCATCAGGGATGCCATCAGCATCAGCATCAAAACTGTCAATGTAACCAGGGCACGCATCGTTGGAATCTGATACTCCATCGCCATCAGAATCGATTAGCGAATCACAGCCATCAGGAGTGCCATCTCCGTCTACATCAATTGCGTCATCGTGCCCTGCACATTTGTCATCAGCATCAACAACTCCGTCTGAGTCAGAATCAACAAAATCATCACAACCATCTGCGATACCGTCAGCGTCTACATCAATTGCGTCATCGTGGCCAGGGCATACGTCTGCTCCATCTGCTACATTGTCTCCATCAGAGTCAATTAGTGAATCACATCCATCTGGAGTGCCATCCCCGTCTACATCTATTGAGTCATCATGACCAGGGCAAGCATCAGAGGAATCAGCCACTCCATCAGAGTCAGAATCCACAATAGTATCACAACCATCAGGGGTGCCATCCTGATCAACGTCCACAGAATCATCATGACCTGGGCATGCATCAGTACTGTCAGCGACGCCATCATTATCAGAATCAATTAGCGAATCACAGCCATCTGCTACTCCGTCAGAATCCACATCCACAGAATCATCATGGCCGGGGCATGCATCATCAGCATCACTTACGCCATCGTTATCAGAATCTAATTGACCTAGTGAGCAACCATTAGCATCCACGGTTTCCCCAGTAGGTGTGTTCAAACAATTATCATCTGAATTCAAGACGCCATCATTGTCCTCATCTCTCTGTTCATATGCACAACCCTGTGCATCAACATCTGTCATCGTTGGTGTGGTATCTGAACAATCATCATCAGGATTCAACACACTGTCGTTGTCATCATCTCGTTGTTCCCAAGAGCAGCCATTACTATCTACAGTGGCTCCATTAGTAGTATTTGGACATAGGTCTATTCCATCGAAAACGCCATCTCCATCAGTATCAGTTCCGAAAGAAGCAGCGTATAAGTGGTAATATTCTGTGAGATTTCCAGCGCCAGCGGAAAGTTGGAATCCAAATTGACTAAGTAGTTGAGATTCTTCTTGAATCAGAGTTCCTTTATCATTTTGCCAAACATCAACTAACATTCCAGTAATTGTGCTAGGTGCTGAACCTGAACTGTCGGCTTGATTGTAGCTGTTGAAGGTAAATGGGAACTCTTGACTTGCTTCGTAAACCCAATCGATTTCTTGATCGGAAGAATATGAATCAGTATAAGGTGGGTTTATTTGCCAATTACCACTATTATTATGCTCGCTGAACTCCTCTACTGTAGTATTAGTCCATAGGTGTTCTTGTTCATTCCAATTATCATTCAAGGTGAAGTTTGTGACCCATCCAGTGGTATCAATTTCAGTAGTTTTATTTTCCCACATTGATGCTCTCATCATGTCACCTTGATTCTGCTCTCCCATCCACATGCCGGTGTGGGTAGAACCAACCTCAGATTTCCAACCGTTGTAGTTAGTTGGGAAGAAACTATCAGTCGAACTTGTCATATTAGTTGTCATTTGATCTGCGGGTTGGTTGGTATCATTGAAAGCAGTAAAATTCAACCCCATTGAAAAAGTCATGTGATGGCATTGTCCTGAGTAAGATGCAATTGTACAAGGGCTGTCAGCAAATATTTCCATACGAATTTCATCTATCCAATTAATCTGGACTCTATCCCACTGGGGGTCACCGGTCATCTGTGTTTGCATATTTTGACCAAAACTCACTGAGTCGTAAATAAAATAATCCCCAGGTGTATATTTCCAGTCGTAATCAGGATTTAATACCACAATCGTACCACTTCTTGCGGCTTCGTTTTGGGTGTCTGCGCCCTCAAGATTTGCTTCTTCCAATTGTATCATTGGACAAAGTGCTGCAAGCGGCAATATCAATAGCAGTACAAAATGACTAAATTTCATATTTCGCGCTCAACAGTACTTCCCTAATCAATGCTACCCGAACATGACTTTGGCACATTGACCTTGAAATGGAAGTTTTGGCTGATTAATCTATGTTCAATAATTAATCTTGATATTTTTGCCAGTGGCTTGTTTGTCCACCTCGGTACCACCAATTACCCGAAGTTGGCGGGTGTTCAATATATTCGTACCCATCAGGTTGCACAACTCCGATTTGTGAAGGATGTGGAGATGAACTCTCTGGCCTTTCAAAAGCAGAACTTTCTGGCCTTTCAAAGTGATGATTTGACTCAAGTTCTTTTTCACTTCCACCCCTCATGATTGATATTGCAGCAATTAGAATCCCCAATGCCACCACCATACCGATAATTCCTGCAACTAATGGAACTGTACCAAAACCCCCACTTAATCCTAAGGTGTTTTTTTCACAGCCGGCTTCATCAACATCTACTTCCGATGCAGTATCAATACAATCATCATTTTCATTTTCGATGCCATCAGCATCGTTGTCAAGAAAATCGTCACATCCGTCGGGTATTCCATCTACGTCTTCATCAATGCTATCATCGTAGCCCAAGCAGAGATCAGCAGTGTTGTTCACTCCATCTCCATCATTATCAATCAGTGAATCGCAACCATCAGGAATACTATCCGAATCAACATCAACGCTGTCATCATGTCCTTCACAAGTATCATTAGAGTTGGAAACTCCGTCATTATCTGAATCAATGATATCATCACAACCATCTGGTTTTCCATCGGCGTCAATGTCAACATTGTCATCATGACCAGGACATACTTCAAATGAATCAGCAACGCCATCTCCATCAGAATCAATAATTGTGTCACATCCATCGACGATTCCATCTTGATCAACATCAATTGCATCATCGTAACCCATGCATTCATCTACAGCATCAGCAACACCATCAAAGTCGCTATCGACTATGTTGTCGCAGCCATCAGGAACTCCATCTTGGTCAACATCAATGCTATCATCATGGCCCGGGCAGAGGTCAGCTGTATTGTTCACTCCATCTCCATCATTATCAATCAGTGAATCGCATCCATCGGGAATACCATCCGCATCAGCATCAATGCTGTCATTGTATCCCGGGCATTGATCCATTGCATCCGTCACTCCATCATTGTCAGTATCTTTCTGGCTTGCGGAGCATCCTTGCCATGGTGGCTCAGTATCAGCGGTTTCGTTTGCAGGCGTTGCTGGACAATGGTCATCTGGATTGAGGATAGTATCGCCATCTTCATCTCTTTGTTCCCAAGCACAACCATTCGCATTAATGTCGGTCATTTCTGCAGTAGTATTTGCGCAGGTGTCATTAGGATTCAATACGCCATCAGAATCTGCATCTCTTTGTTCCCAAGAGCATCCATCGGAATCTAATCCGGTATGTGCTACAGGTGTGTTAGGGCATAGGTCATCTGAATCACGAACTCCATCATTATCTGCATCAACAAACACAATTATGTCGTGGTCTTTTCTATGACAGTTCTTTCTTATTGAAGGTATACAAGCTTCAAGATACCTACGATTGTTCTTACTTGGTATACAAAATGTTATTTTTTCCATTA
>DASCSU010000040.1:0-13757 GCA_034399495.1 Candidatus Thalassarchaeaceae archaeon | reverse complement strand
GATCAGTTGCCCCTATTAATGGGGCTCCGTCCAGAACCATGGATAGGGGATATGGAAGCAAAATTATTGACTAATATTCCTGAACACGACAATGTCACTAGGCAGCAGGTGCTGATAGATATCCCGCGTGATGAAGAGTCGAAGTATCTAATGAATAGAGCCAAGTATGCAATCAACAACATGGAAAGACAGTTACTTTGTGTAAAACAGTATGAGGAACTTCCTGAGCGTAAGAGGAGTCTTTCACTTTTCCATCGTGTTAAAGATGTATATCAGCCTATGCCATTCGATGATGCTTTGGTAGAATTAATCAGAAGAATTGGTCCAGTGAAAAGGTATACCTTGGGATGGTATGTAAGTAGGGCTGGCGATGAACTAGATGATGTATTGCGGCTATTAATGAATCAAGGTAGGATTACAAAAGTCATCGCGCTTCAGCCAGAATTGACTAATTTCTACTGCGTATTGGAAGATGCTCCTGAGGTAAGCAAGAGAATTAGAGAGGACCGTAAAATGCGTATCTTAACTCAGTCAGACCCCTTTTGTTCTAGATTTATCCAAGAAGTTAGGTATGTCCTAAAACAGGGATGGTACTATCCTGTATTCAAAGGAGTTGATCCTGTTGGTCGCATTCTAATGTACAAAGTTAATGATTATCTAGAAATCAAGGATATTCATATCCCACATGCATATCTAGATGAGTTTGTAATTGAATTTGAGCGCTTACTAGAAAATTATCGAGATACACTTGTAGAGATAGCAGTCCTCACCAATTTCAATGGGGAAAATATTACTGAGGCAAGAGAGGAAACCAAGCAGGCTTTCGCTAGAATCGGTTTCAAAGGTATTGGAGATGGTAGACGATTAATACGGGGAGGAGTTATGGATCCAAGGCCTGTTAAGGATTCAGTAAGAGTAATTTTCTACAATCACCAAATGCACCAACACTCACGCACTGAAAATGAAACATTGGCTGTGAAGGATGTTCATGAAATTAGAGATGATTTTGCTCTCCGTGGACGGTGTGAATCATATCGTGTAGATTTGAAATCTATGGCAAGCGCAAATCAATTACATCAAGGTACAAATCTAACAGGCCACCGCGTTTATGCCCCATATTCTCATTTCCAAAAATTACTGACGATACGTAATTTGCCTCCAGATGAGGAATTATTAGATGTTCTAGATTTCTTCACAGATAATTCAGACCCTCAATTATTTATGGATAGGCACGCATTACGCCGTTCCGAATTCCGCAAACTAGCTCAGCCACTGATTCGTTCCGGACATCTTGTGCAGGATTATCGAGGAGGATTCCGTACAGTTCATCCAATGGTTGCTACGGACCATTGGCAATTCAAGCAAGATTATCTCATAGAATTAATCAAGAAAATACCAGTAATCACAATGAAACAATGTGAGAAAATGGCTGGTAAACCATACATGCCAGAAGAAATCATGACTGTCCTTCAACATTTAGTAGATGAAGGTGAATTCATCAAGGGATTTTTGCTTGAGGATTTGAATCAAGTTTGTTGGGGTAGGAAAGAGATGCTAGAGGGGGCTTCCGAAATAGAGAAGATGCGTGATTTCGTACTGCCTCCTTCTGATCCATTAGCTCCGTATTTTGCTAAGTTACTTCGAGAGAGATTTGGTTTTGGTTCTGCATACTTGGTATTCTTTGATGAAGAACCTATTGCTGCATTTAAGGCTAATACTAGGGAGAATATTATTGATGTAACAGATTTAGTTTCTGACCCTAAGTTAGAGAAAGAGGCACTCCGAGTCATTAAGGAATTTGCTTGGGAGCATCAAATGCCGTTACGTGGTAAGATTATTGATAAAATCAAGAGACGTTAATTTTCTTCTTTTTTGGCATGAAAGGTTCCATCAACCTCAGAATGTTGTTATGTAGTTCAGGTAATATCTCAAACAGTACAATTGCTATCAAGAACATTGCTATTAAACTACCAAATTTAGCAGCATAGGAATGAGCGAAATCAAACATTCCCATCCCTAACCAATTCCAATCACGATATGTGATGTCTAGGTAGATGATTCCAGCATTTCTGAATACATTGAGAAAATGGATAAGTGGAATAGTAATGAAAAGCCCCCTTAGTCTCAATTTCCAAGGAGATGATTGTAGAGCAACTAGGGCACCAACAAAAACAATCATTGATTGCAATGCACTACATGCAAGGATAATTGATACGCCAACAGGGCCCCCGTCTTGAGTAAGTATGGGGATGAAAAAACCACCTTCTCCTAAAGGCTCAAGGTATAGCCATGGATTTCCAGTGAATTCAGAAAATAAGGAAGTAGTACCATCAGCGTACTCAACCTGGGCTGCTCCAACTTGCAAATCTGCAATCCCAGTAAATCTCAATATGAATACAGCCTGCACAGCAGTAAACCAAACTATTCCAACAGATAGGTAAGGGATCCAAGAAACGGCTAAGTATGGTAGTGCTGACCAGAAGACACATCCTTCTAACCAAACAAGGGATGATTCTTGTTTACCCTTCTTATGTAACTTAATGGTCCAAAATCCCACCATGATTCCTAGCGGCAAAGTTGCTGCTGACATGAGTATCAGTATAGGGTCTGACAATTCGATATAGTGAGGAGTATCTAGGAAAAAATAGCATGAAATACTGAACCACCCCAATGCGGATATGTAGGGACCTTTGGTTAATTGAGTATGAAACGAAATTCCAAGGCACATTAAACCAATTATCGCCAATGATAACCTAAGTTCCTCGGAAACCATTTCCCATCACCAAACAAAGCCCAAGAGCAGTTATTGAACTGTCGTGTTTCAACAACTCGTAAATAGGCTATGCGTCAGCGATTGTTCAGAGCGGACATGCAGAACATAGACTTCAACTCATTTATTCGCGAATACAAGGATGACTTGGCCAACGCCATAGATAGTCTAGATTCTAATGCAATGGAGCAAATTGTAGAATATGTATTGTCAGTTTTAGATGGTGGAGGCACTATCCATTTCATCGGCAATGGTGGCTCTGCTGGCACACCATCGCATTCAGCAGGAGATTGGAGTAAGGAATTGGGTATCAAAACAATTTGTCATACTGATAATGTCACCGCCCTTACTGCATGGGCTAATGATACTGGCTATGCTAATGTCTTTGCAGGCGCTCTTGGGACCTGGGCTAAAGAGGGTGATTTGATAATTGGTTACAGTGGTTCAGGTAATTCTGAGAATGTCCTGAACGGCATCGAGTTTGCAAAAGGAATTGGTTGCAAGACAGCTGCTATCACTGGTAACTACAAGGACGGCAAGGGTGGTAAATTAGCAAAAATAGTTGATGTGGCCATTGTTTGTGAAACTACTTCAATGGAGAGGATTGAAGATTTACAATTGATTATCAATCACATGATTAAGGAATCAGTGAAGGCTGAAAGAGGCCTAACTAGCCATTCATGAGGTGTAATTCTGAAAGTAGTTGATGTTAGTAAGTTGCCACATAGGCATTTGGCAACTCTTACAGAATCATGTAATTTACCTCCTTTACCTAATAATTCACAATGGAATGGATTAGACATTGCCTACTTAGATCGTGATGGGGTACTGAACGTAGGCAGAGACACATATGTCAACAGTACAGAAGAACTTGTTGTCCTTGATGGCGCTGCAGATGCTGTTGCTTCAATCAGGGCAGCGGGCTTCAGAGTTTGTATTGTCACGAATCAATCACCTGTTGGTAGGGGTCATTGGGGACATGAAGAATTGGCAGATATAAATAATGCATTACAATCAGAATTACTTACTCAAAATTCTGATGCACATCTTGATCTTATTTTGTATAGCCCTTATCCGCCATGGGATAATGCTTGGTCACGAAAGGGTAATCCTGGTATGCTACAAGTAGGTCGTCAAATACTCTCTGCAACTTATCATGATATAGAACTCACCAAATTTGACTATGGTCCAGATTACACACCCGTTAACGAAGGTGATTCATTCATGGTCGGTGACCGTGATGCTGACATGAAGGCAGGGCATTCTTTTGGAATCCGCACCTTTCGATGTAATCCGGATGTAGGAGTTCAGGATGTCCTTTCAAGAGTTCTGACACTAACTGACAAGGGGGACAATATCTGAATGGGCTGGATTGGCCTAGATGATACCGATTCCGTTGAAGGCGGTTGTACTACATGGGATTTCCACCTACTGCAATCCTACATTGAGGATTCTGGATATGAAATTAAATCACCTAGATTAGTAAGATTATGGCCATTTGCACCTGATAGAACTAGAGGTAATGCTGCCTTATCGGCTGAAGTAATCATCGCACCTGAACAAGAGCAAGAGTTCAAAAAAATATTAGGTAATTGGTTTGAAGAAAGATATCGCTCACAAGAGGGAATCAAGCCGAAAGAAGATACTGCTCATCCATCATTAGTTTGGTCTCCAGTTCAATTACCAGAAGAGTGGTATTGGGAAGCGGTTAGAGGTTATATCAAACCAGATGAAAGGGTTAAACAATTGAATGACCAAACTGGTGTCAATTATTGGTTTGAAGGTTCTAATCGAGGAGTAGTTGGGGCAACTAGTTCTATTTCTTGGAGGGGTTCAGAAGATTGGACCTGGGAAGCAACTGCCTGGAGGGAGAAGTCAGCTATTGGAAAAAGAAGGGTTGTACCGACAACAAGTGTATTTGAGATGTCAGAAAAATTTCCATCTACAATCCTAAATCGTGACCCCAACGCGGGCAAATCATTAATTTCACCACGTACACCTTGCCCTGTCCTATATGGTATTAGATCTGAAGAGGAGGATGTTGCAAAGGATGCCCATTCATTCTTGCAATGTGATGATGATGTCGAAAAAGCTGCTGCCATGAGGGTGCACCGTAGTAACCAAGCAACTGGTGATCATATCAAAGAGGTCAAAATGGGTGTAGTCATTTCGAGCATAAACGAGGTAAAAGGAGGCCATGCATCAATTTTCGTATTTTCCGAGGGTAAAAGATACGCTCTAGTTGCTTTCAAACAAGGGGGTGCTGTAAATTCACTTCTTCGACGAACAGTAATTGGAGATATTGTTGAATGGGGGGGGCTCGTTTCATTAGATGGTGAGTTCCATCTTGAATCATTATCAGTAGTTGATGCTGTACCCAGAAGCCTTCAGAGGCCACTATGCGTATGTGGTCAAAGATTCCAAAGACAAGGTATAGGTCAGCCATTGAGATGTCAATCATGCGGCGAATTATCTAATTCAGTATGGTGTTCAAATATTTTTCAAGACGAAAATGTATGGGTGCAGCCACATCCTACGCATAGACGCCATCTTGCTAAACCTCTAAGCCGTGAAGCGAAGGGGTAATGGCTGAGTCTATACTCGCATTAACATGGCAGATACAATGACGGCCGCATATGGTGTTCTTTTTCTAGTGGCAGCAGGGTTACTATACGTTGTTTGGCGCGTGATGAAGAGAAATCAACAAGCCTACATTCATGATAACGCTCCAGCTGTTGCAGGTTCAGATGAACTTGGTGGACAGGCGAAGGATAAGGCTCAATTTGATGAGCCAGATGATGATGCACTAGATGAAATGGCTGACATTTTAGCTTCTGCAGCAGAGGCTCAAGGTATTGAGTTCGAAGATAATTAAATGGTTGAAAAACCATCATCACCAATCAGTAGTGTGTATTCTTCTTCGTTAATTTTCAAAGTCCGTTTTTGAACACCACCTAATGTGTTGTGCCCAGTAGTTAGTAACCAAGTTGTTGCACTGATTTTATCCAGTGCTGAGTGTCCTCTTACCTTCCATTCTCCAGCACCACTGGCATCAGCATAAAGGGAAGAAATCATCAATATGGGGCTCTTAGGTTCTAATGATGACAATAATTGGCTTACTGAATTGATGGCTAGTTTATCAGCGTGACCAGTCCTAGGTGTCCAGTCATCGATCACAACTAATTGGGGCGTCAATCTTTCAGATAATTTTCTGGCGTCATCAATGCCGCCAGATAGGCCCTCTCCACAAGATAGCAAATGTAATCTTGACAATGCAATTACTTCAACAGAGTCGAAAATTTGACTGAACCGCTCTGGGTTAGGAGTATTTTCACAAACCCAAATAACTCGGCCACCACTAATTAAGAAATCACGAGCATATTGCATTGCCATCGTGGTACCACCACATCCCTCAGCAACAGCGAGGTGGGTCAGTGGTGACAATTCTGGTAGGGGCACAACACTTCGTGTATTCGGAGGCTTTTGAAGAATTAGTCTAACTGTGGACAATAAATGGCAATCGCTATGACCATTCACCTAATGCGAGTAATATGGGCGAGCAACGTGACGGTGAGAGAATACCCCGCAGAAGTCCCCCTCCTTATGATGAGGTATCAGGTGGCTTAAGGGAGGCGTTGCGCACACATGGCCTGATTGGGACTGCGCTTTTAGATAAGAATCAATATGGCCCTCAAGCAATGATTTTACTTCTAGTATTAACAGCAACTGGTACAGCATTGGCACTAGGTGCTCTTATGGTAATTTCATGAGTTAGCCCATAGTTATTTTATGGCTTCTCTAGCAAGTGAAACGGCTTCATCAACTAATTCTCCTGATACTCCCAAGTGGCTGTTTGGATCGAAAAGAGCATGAAGTTCATCAGCATCAAATGTGGCAGAGATAGTAGGTGTCATAGCACAAACATCTTCAAGATGCAAACCTTTGGCTACAGCCTCCATCGATGCAGCCCGCAAAACCTCATGTGCCTCATCTCTAGGGATTCCATTGTCAACAAGTGCAAGCATTATTTTTTCAGCCATTACTAATCCATTTTGAGAGTCTATATTACGGAGCATATTATCCTTGTCAACGACAAGTTTACTGAGTACTCGATTACATTTATTCATGACGTCATCCAATAAGACAACAGAGTGCGATAATGTGAATCTCTCAGCACTTGAGTTAGCAAGATCTCTTTCATGCCACAGGAGCGCATTTTCCCAGGTTGGCATCATCATGGCCCTTACTACTCGCGCTAAACCACAGGCATTTTCAGCAGTAATCGGGTTGCGTTTATGGGCCATAGTGGATGAACCAACTTGCTTTTCGACATCAAACTCTTCAGATACTTCGGCAATTTCAGTTCTTTGTAAATTGCGAATTTCTTGGAGTACTTTTTCTATACTAGTAGCAACATTAGCCATCCATGATACCCACTCAATGTATCGGTCTCGTCCAACAACTTGTGTTGTGACTAATGGTATCCCTAAGCCAAGATGGGTTAGGACATGAGATTGCAGGGCACGTGCATTTTCACCCTGAGCGGCACCAGTTCCAACTGCGCCTAGAAATTTCCCGACACAAGCGCGCGAAGAGAGCTCATCCAAGCGGACTAGATGTCGTCTGAATTCATCTACCCAAACAGCGACTTTGAGTCCAAAGGTGATTGGTACAGCGGCCTGTCCATGAGTACGCCCAATGCAAACTGTGTCTCGTTCCCTCTCAGCCAAATCAGCAATAGTTGAGATTAGTTTCTTAAGGACCTCAAATTGTTGGTCAATTGAATCTCTGATTTGGAGTGCGACAGCAGTATCAACGATATCATTTGATGTAGCGCCTAGGTGGATACACCAACCAGCATCACCAGCCTTCTCAGCCATTGCCTTGGTGAGTGCCATAATATCATGGCGTGTCTCCTGCTCTATCTCTTCTACGCGTTCCTTAGTTACGATTGAAGGATTTGATATTGCTGCAACAGCATCATAGTCTGATTGAGTGACCCTACCTAGTTCTTTGTGAGCCCAGACTAAAGCACGCTCAACCTCTAGTTGACGTCCGTGACGACCCATATCGCTCCAAATATCCTTTACTTTGTCTCGCCCATAGCGATAATCAAGTGGACATAGTGGCATGCGACCTCACCCTCAATTCGGCCGAGTAGGGTAATTGGTTTGAGGGTGACGCCCATACTTTCAATCTAAAAAGGCTTGTTTAATATCTAAAAATCCTTGTTGCCCGGTCCAAATTGGTTCACCCTGAATAGTTATACTTCTCTTCATCCAAGGGGCATTTACAACTGTTGTTTCGAATTCGCCACCTTCGCCGTCAACTGAAAAACGATGTGAGATTGAAAGTTGATTCAATTTATCTAAATTAATAGAATTGAGTATTTGACCAAGCCATTTTACATCCAAACCATCAGCGGATACAGATGTTAGCATTAATTCAAAACCGTGTTCAACCAAGTCGCACATATGTTTGTATGGGTCATGATGCCAAAGGGGTGTGAATGATTTAATTCCCAATTTTTCTGCCATTCTCTCTATACGTGTTTTTTGATAATCACTTCTAAGAGCTCCTGTAACAATTGCATCTATTTTCCCTCCTGGGCTGAATTTAGGTGTGTATATAGGGGGCCATTCATTGGGGAAGTATGTATTAGATCCATCTTCATTGAAATGTAAAGTGGGACCTTCAGAACCATCAATTAGTTGCTGAAGCGACGATAGCAGTTCTTCCATTTCAAGTTCAGGAGTCCCGCTAACAGTAATGGGGACCCATGGTATTTCTGCGGAACTTGCTTGTAATCCAGTGACTAGAGTCCCAGGTAACTGAAACATCATTGAATCGTCTCCACGGATTTGCACTGTTACAATGGCTGCGATGTCCCAGCCCTTTAGGTAAGCCCACCAGAGAGCGTAGCAGGAATCTTTGCCGCCAGAAGACAGAATTATGACGCGCATGTTTGCCGCAACAGCCGATGCATGAAAAAATGACTGTTCACTAGACACTTTGTTCCTTGATTCTCTCAAGGTTCATAAGAGTCCGTCCGGCAGGCCGCATTGGTGAGGAGATGCAACCAAGCGGAAGAGGATATGACCACGGCATAACGACATTCAGTCCAGATGGACGATTATTCCAAGTTGAATACGCCAGAGAGTCTGTGAAAAGGGGCACAACAACTGTTGGATTGAAGTACAGGACTGGCGTTTTACTAATCGTTGACAAGAGAATCGCAAGTCGATTGATTATTCCTGAATCAATCGATAAGGTATACAAAATTGATGAGCACATTGGCTTCGCAACCTCAGGTCTCGTAGCAGATGCTCGTCAACTCGTTGCTCGTGCTAGAGCAGAATGCCAAATCAACAGAATTACTTACAGGGATAAGGTTCCTGTAGACATATTAACCAAGAAAATTTGTGATTTCAAACAATCTTTCACTCAGTACGGTGGGACAAGACCTTTTGGTACTGCTTTACTCATTGCTGGTGTTGATGAAAATGGCATCCACCTTTACGAAACAGATCCAAGTGGCGCTTACCAATCTTATCATGCTGGGGCAGTAGGCAGAGGTCGTAATTCTGTAGTAGAATTCTTTGAATCAAAGTGGAAAAAGAACATGACTCTTAATGCAGCAGTCAAACTAGGTTTAGAGGCTCTAAGGAATTCACTTGATGATAATTTGAACAATAATGCAGTTGAAATAGCAATTATGGACAAGGATGGATACCGTTTGATGGATCGTGAAGAAACAATTGCACACATCGAAAAACTAGCACCTTTGGAAGAATAATCACTGCAAAGGGCTATTGAGCCTCACTGGTTCTCGACAAACCGAGGAGGCTTTCTATGGTCAGTATGGATGATGCTGTGATTGCTCGATTAGAGAAAGGTGGGAAAAGGTACGAAGTCCTAGTTGACCCCGATTTAGTAAACAAGTGGAAGATCGATCACGAAAGTGTTGCACTTGACGATTTATTGGCCACTGATGAAGTATGGCATGATGTAAAGAATGGCGAAAGGCCCACTGTTGAAAAATTAGAGGGAGTTTTTGGTACCACTGAACTAGAACCTTGTGTACAGAAAATCATCATGGAAGGTAGCATACAACTCACAACGGATCAACGGAAAAAGATGATTGAGGATAAAACAAGGCAAGTAATAGCTGATATCTGCATGTTGGGTATAGATCCTCAAACTAAGTTGCCTCACCCACCGCAAAGAGTAGAAAACGCTCTTATTGAAGCACGCTTCAAGGCTGATCCATTCAAACCGGTTGAACTACAAGTCAAGGACGCGGTTGCTAAGATTAGAGAATTGATACCTATATCATTTACTACAATAAAATTGGCATTTAAGATCCCTGGTACTAACTACGGGTCTGTATTTTCGATTGTTAGAGAGGATATTCTGAAAGAGGAGTGGCTCAATAATGGCGACTGGGCATTTACGGTGGAAATACCTGCAGGAATGAAAAATGACTACATAGCAAAAATAGGCAAAAGAGCCCCAGATGTGGTAGTTAAAGAAATGAAATGAGCATATTCTATTTTTTCATTGCTATGCAATGGTTATAGAGGGGGGGCTGGTCGGCCGGCTCGGAGAGAAATATGAGTAGTAGTGGCGCCTCGGATGGGCGCACTTCGGCTGCATCCGGCAGCCTGGTGATACCCGGCGATAAAATTAGTACAGAAATCGATGGCAAATTAGGCCACGGTGTTATGAAATTAAATGGTTCAATAATTGCAACCAAACTAGGATATGTTGTTGAAAAAGGAGGAGAGTTATCAGTAACTCCTCTGCATACTGCTTATTTTCCAAGGCCAGGTGATCTTGTCTTAGGATATATCGAGGGCATGCGTGCTAATATTTGGTTCATTGACCTAGGGGCACCTTTCAATGCTATCCTCCCAATGAGTTTAGCACCTATGAAGGTTGAATTCGGTGCAACGCGTGATGCAATGAACGTTGGTACTGCTATACTTTGCCGAGTTCAAGAAATTGATGAATCACATTCATCAGTTGTTACCATGAAGGGAATGGGATTAAGAAAAGTTAATTCAGGATTTGTAGATTCTGTAGCCCCTCATCTTGTATCTGTTTTATCAAGTGGCAATGAACCTATAATCAATAAAATTAAGGATTCTAGCAATTGTAGGGTAATTCTATGTGCAAATGGTAGGATTTGGGTTGATGGAGAACCCGAAGGTATCCGAATAGTTCGTGATACACTAGCATTCATTAGAGAAAATGCTGATTCAGATAAAATATCTTCCAAGGTAGCAAACTACCTCAATAAAGGAAATGGAGAGTGATGAAAATGGGATATGGTGACGTCCAAATGATAGATGAAAATGGTAATCGCGTTGATGGTCGAAAGGCTGGCGATATACGACCGATAGAAATTGAACTGGGTGTTGTTCCAGTAGCAGATGGTTCTGCTTCCGTGCGTTGGGGTACAAACTACGTTATCGCATCAATTTATGGCCCAATGGAGGCCCATCCAAGAAAAATTCAGCGTCAGGAGCGAGCTGTACTTGATGTCAGGTACAACATGGCACCATTCTCAACAACTGATAGATTCCGTCCAGGTTTCAACAGAAGAAGCAGAGAAATCAGCAAGGTTACTGCCGAAGCATTGGAATCTGTTGTTTTACTAGAACTATATCCGCGCAGTAAGATACGAGTCGAAATTGAAGTTATTTGCGCAGAAGCAGGTACTAGGTGTGTCGGTTTGACTGCTGCCTCTCTTGCCTTGGCTGATGCTGGTATTCCTATGACTGACATGGTAGTCAGCGTAGCAAGTGGTAAAATCAACGATGTCGTTGTCTGTGACCTTAACAAGGAAGAGGATAACTATGGTGAGGCCGATTTGCCAATGGGCGTTTTACCTAATACTGGTGAATTAGTATTCTTACAGATGGATGGTGATTTGTCTCCAGAACAATTCCAAGAAGCTTGGGATTACAATATGGATGCTGCGATGAAGATTCATGTGTTGATGAAAGAAGCTATAGCCAATAAATATGGAGGTGAAGCGTGATGGCACAACCTCTTGTCCCTGAACTTCTTCGAATACATTTGGCTGAACTAGCCGAGCGCGATGAGCGCGCAGACGGTCGTGGCCGTTGGGAAGCTAGAGATCTTAGTGTTGAAGTGGGCGTACTAGAACGTGCTGAAGGTAGCGCTAGAGTTCAAATGGGAGATACTATTGTTTTTGCAGGTATTAAATTCCAAATCCAAACGCCTTATCCTGACCGTCCTGATGAGGGCGGTTTGATGACAAGTGCTGAATTAAGGCCTGTGGCAGGACGCCACTTAGAACCAGGCCCCCCTAGTCCTGAGAGTATAGAGATGGGCAGAGTTGTAGATAGAGGAATACGTGAATCTGGATGTATTGATACTAAGGATCTATGTATCATCGCTGGAGAAAAGGTATGGCAGGTAATCATTGATTGTTTCGCAATTAGCGATGATGGCAACTTGTTTGATGCTTTTGCTCTTGCTGCAATAGCTGCCCTTCACAATTCTACACTTCCCGGAGAACGATTCGATGTCGGTGAGGACAGGCCTTTGCCAGTCAATAAGACCCCTATCATGTGTTCATTCCATAAGGTCGGTGGCCGATTCGTATATGATTCAAATAGAGAAGAAGAATTGGGTGGTGATGAGAGGATCCACATCACGCTAGGAGCAGATGACCATGTTCACTCATTGCAGAAGGGATTAAAGGGAACGTTCACGGCGAGCGAATTCGCTGAAATCATGGATGTGACCAAGCAGAGATGTTCAGAGCTAAGGAAAATCATTGATTCATTGTGAGGTGTTTAGATGGCAAAGAGAACAAAAAAATCAGGCTTAGAGGCAAGATTTGGTGCTCGATATGGTGTAAGTGTAAGGCGCCGCGCCTCTTCCGCTATTCGCAAAGTTAAGAGGGAATATTCGTGCCCAGTATGCCAGTATCAAAAGGTTCGTAGAGAGTCTGCTGGTATCTGGTCTTGTCGGAAATGCGGTCACACTTTCGCTGGCGGCGTATGGCAACCATTCACCCGTGCTTCTGATGCTAATAACAGAATCATACGACGTTCTGTTGAAGGGGCTACTGCAACCGACATGGCAATGATTGCTCAAAATGCTGCCATTGAATTTGAACGAACCTTAGCAGCCGAAGATGAAGAAGCACCTATTGCAGAGATTGCCACCGAGGGTGATGGTGATGATGTCAGCGAAGAAGAATGATTCTTGTAGCGCCTCAATTTCTATTGATGCCTCTTTAGAAGTAGATTCACTAATTGCTGCTCTTGCAACAGAGGATGTTTCTATTGTCAAAGAAGGTCAAATTATGACATTAGAATTGACATCAGGTAATCTCTCAGATTTGAGGGCAAGGCTAAACACTGCTCTTCGGTCATTACAAGCGGCATCCGAGGCCCTTATTGAGGTAGACCGTTCCGCATAAACAGAGGGATTGATATGACTGGTGATGATTTACGAAATAAGTTACAAATCATAGTTTCTGAATTACAGAATTGTGTTCAGCAAATTGCCGCAGTACAAGGGCAATTAAAGGAATTAGAAGCCACATTGGAATTATTAGGGACACAGGATGGAGATCGTGCTGTTTATAGGCAGTCAGGCCCGCTATTATTGGAAGTATCAGATAGAGAATCATTGGCAGATGATTTGAAGAAAACAGTAGAAACATTGTCAGAACATTCCAATAGACTTTCTCAGCAAGAAACAACTCTAAGGGAGCAGTACGAGGAGATTGTAAAGCAATTTGAGGGTTCATAGTGAGCGACATCTCTGATTTGCATAAGTTAAATGACTGGATATGCAATAAGCGAGAGCAAGGTGCTATAGCAATTGTAACTCATAAAAATGGGGATATGGATACTATTGGTTCTGCTTGTGCCCTTGCAGAAATAATTGGAGAAAATGCAAAGGCATGTGGTATTCATGTGTCCAAAATTGCTAAGAGAGT
>DASCSU010000039.1:0-13876 GCA_034399495.1 Candidatus Thalassarchaeaceae archaeon | reverse complement strand
CTCATCCTTGTTCCAGTGGCTAATGTAGAAGCCATGATGATGAACTCACGCACCTCTCCCGATGGGCGTGATCTGAACCGCCTATTTCCCGGCACACTAGAAGGAAGCCAAACAAGTCGTTTGGCACACGCTATTTTCACACATATTGTGAAACGCTCCGATTACCTAATCGATTTACACACTGCTCCCCGCTCACGCATGAATGTGCCACAAATTAGAGCAGACCTTGACAACCCCAAGTGTAAGAAAATTGCACGCGCCTTTGGAACGAAGGTAATCATGAACTCTAAGGGACCCAAGGGTAGTATTCGTCGAGAAGCAACAAAAATTGATGTGCCTGCCATACTTTTGGAAAGTGGCAGTTCCCACCGTTTTGAGAGGGAAGCAGTAGTTGGGGGCGTGAAAGGAATACTCAATGTACTCTCTAAATTGAAAATGATTGAAAGAGAAATAGAAAAACCACACTGGAGGATATTAGTCAGGAAGTTTCGCTGGGTTCGCGCCCCCTCTGGAGGAATCCTCCATACCCTCGTACCGGGAGGTGCAGTGGTCAAAGAAGGAGAGGCTATTGCATATGTTACTGACCCATTCGGGGCCCGCGTAGATGATGTGTTCAGCCCTGTAAATGGATATGTCGTAGGACTTGCAACAACGCCCTTGATTAGGCCCGGTGACCCAATTGCAAACATTGTATTTGTACGGGAGAAGAAATTACAGGAGATAATTGCCAAAGAAAGCATGAATGAAGCACTCCTCCATGAAGTGGCTGAGCAAGAAATAGAAGATGATGAAGGCTCAACCTTGGACGAAACTGAAGCCCAGTAGATTAAGTGCGATAGGCCGGACTTGAACCGGCGGCTTCCAGATCTTCAGTCTGGCACTCTCCCAGCTGAGTTACTATCGCAACAGGCCTCTCGACAGCCCTCTTCTCTTCAAGCCTTTGGGCTAAGTAGAATCATTCGATGCCATCAAGTGTATCGGACTGGACCTTGTGAATTTGTTTCAAACCCAACTCTGCTAGATCTACTAATGCATCTAACTCAGAACGAGAATATGTTGATTCCTCTCCAGTAGATTGGACCTCAATGAAGCGTCCATCACTAGTCATTACCACATTCATATCCACATCTGCATTGCTATCTAGGATGTAATCTAAGTCAAGATAAGTCCCTCCATCAACTAGACCAACGCTTACTGCAGCAATATCATGAGCAAGTATTGCTCGCTCGTGTGTATCTCGCTGACCTGCGTCAAGTTTAGGGGCAGTCCAACCAGATTTCTTCTGTTCTTGAGTAGGTCGCATTTCTTGTGGTAGTGAATCACCAGAGGCAATGAGCCTTCTAATTGCTAATCTAAGAGCAATGTTGGCAGCAGTAATTGAAGCACAGCGTGTACCACCGTCCGCATTGAGTACATCACAATCAATTGTTAGAGCAACTGGACCTAGTGCATCTAGGTCAATAGCACCACGTAGCGCCCGAGCAATCAGTCTCTCAATTTCGTAAGTCCTCCCTTTAGCTCCCCTTCTCTCTCTTTGGAATCTTGAGTCAGTTGAACCTGGAAGAAGGCAATATTCGGCGTGGATCCATCCTCTATTCGCATCGCGCGGGAACCAGCGTGGTAAGTTGTTCTGCTTAGTACAGCAAGCAAGAACAACAGTGTCTCCTTGCTTGTACAATACTGATGCTAAAGCATTGGGTGTGAAATCAAGAGTTACCTCTACATCCCTCATCTCATCATTATCTCTGCTAGTCTCAAATTCTGTTGACTTCAATTTCGCCATGGGCGGCCGAGACGCCACCCCCTCTTAGGTAATTTGATGAAAGAACACAGTGTGTCAAATGCATCAACGACGAGCGTGTTTAGGCCTGAAAGCATCTACTATTTCGGTATTAGTCACAATGTAAGGGCCACCAATCAAATCGATACAATAAGGGACTGCTGCAAAGATTTCATCTATTGTCTCCCTAATCGCCTTCGGAGCCCCTGGAAGATTAATGATTAGTGCGCTACCGCGAATACCAGCAGTTTGGCGTGACAATATTGCTGTTGGTACATATCGAAGAGAGACAGCCCTCATTTGTTCACCAAATCCCGGCAACATCCTTTCACAAACTGATTCAGTGGCCTCTGGAGTTACATCCCTCGGGGCTGGACCTGTCCCCCCCGTTGTAACTACGAGATTACAGTCGTGTACATCAACAAGGTCAAGCAACGCCGCCTCAATAGCCTCTTGCTCATCAGCTACAACAACAGAAATTGCATTCCATGGAGATAGGAGTGCTTCTTGGAAAAAACCACGAATTGCTGGGCCGCTAAGATCCTCATACTCTCCACTACTTGCACGATCTGATGAGGTGAGGATTCCGATTCGGATGAAATCCCCCTCCTGCTCACCCATACACCGTTGCACATAGGCCTCTCCTATGAACAGGTCGGCTCAATCTTCTTCTTTCGATTCGCCATTATTGGCAACTTCATCAAAAAATTTCTTCGCCTCATCAACGCGCTTCTTACGCTCATTAATATCTGATGACTTCTTTATTGAGATTTGATGCTGGCCCTTATCCATTTGTTCCAATAGTAAGGTATCATCTTCATGAGTATCAACTAACCTCTTCTTCTCAATCAAAAATTGTGCATCAGTAATTTCTCCTCGGTCGTGTAATTCTGTCAAAAAATGCATTCTGACCAAGAAATCTTCTCTCTGACTGTTACGCCACATCTGATTCGAGAAAAATAACTGGGATAACGTTGCGGCAAGTGTTCCAACCACTCCAATCCCAACAAACAATAACATGGATGCAACAACACGGGCCCCCATGGATTTGGGTGCAAATTCGCCGTAACCTACAGTAGTCGTGGTCTCAATAGACCACCAAATAGCATCATCTAGTGTCATTACAAGCTGACCTTCATCACATCTAATATCAGCAATACACTCCTCCTCATATTGAAGCTCGAACATCAGAGCTAGCGCGGCACCTGCTAGAATGAGCAAGAATACTACAATGAATAAATGGGTGATTCTCTGCTGAATTGATACCTCACTTACATCAGCCACATTCAATAGCCTGAAAATTGCTTGAATTGCCGGAATCAAAAGCAGAAATCTAAGCGCACCCGCCCAACCTAGACCGGGGATTGCAGTCCCTAGCAAAGGGAATAGAGCAAATATCTGCCAAAAATTCCATTTCCACCAAATAGAACGATTCTCACTTTTAGAATGTGAATCTGCCAGTATGGCGACAAAATACCCCAGCAAAATAACATCAATTGTTACTAAAATCGTCCACTCTGAAGAATTAGTGTTTCTCAAATCGTTGATTGAGTCAAATACAATGATTCCAATAGCCAATAGTGAACTTGATAAAAATACAATATCGTGGGCGTTTATGAGCGGCTTTGTGAAAGGCAAATACCATGCTTTCTGCTCACTCATAACAGGTGGCTGAAAGCAAAGAGGATATCACAATTGCCGGTGCTCTTACCTGTAATGTATCGATTTGTGAACCTGTTTGAAATACGCAACAACGATATCAAACCAAGGATGAAAAAACTCAGAAGAGGTCGTCATCTTCATCTTCATCAAATAGGTCATTGCCATCATCTTTGCCACCAGCTTTCTTACTGCTAGTTTTCTTTCCATCATCTTTCTTGCTAGTTGCCTTTGCAGTTTTTTTCTCAGTCTTTGGCTCAGGGGCCTTCTTCTCTGCTTTGGCCTTAGATGGTGCAGCATCTGCTTCTTCAGCCGCCAAACGCTTAGCCTTCTCTTCTGCTTCACGTGCTGCCAACTCTTCAGGATCAAGTCCTTGTTGCAATGCCAACTTAATTCTGCGCTCATCGCGTGCTTTCTTCTCTAGAAGTCTGTGCTTTGAGCGCTCATACTGTTGCAACATGAACATTGCATCGTGCTCAAGCAAAGGCGAGTCTGAAATTACTGTAACATCTAGCCAATCGCCATCTTCAGCAAGGAATTCAGCCAATGGCTCAAACTTCAAATCTGATTTCTTCACCTGTGTATAGTGAAGTGCATTACCCATGCGGTGTTCAACTCCAGAAAAATGGCAATAGAAGGTTTTCCCTCCAAGTTGTTCTTTCACCATGTCAAATAACTCACCATAATCTTCACTGGTTCTCAAGCGCGCATGACCTCTAGCGTGAATATGAGCCATATTCAATACGGGCACGGTGCCCTCGACATGGTTACTAACCTCAAGAACTTCCTCAAGAGTACCCCACAATTCTTGGCGCCCACTAGTTTCAATTCCAATTAGTGCGGGTTCATCCTCTGTGAGCCAAGGGAAGGCGACATGTTGCTCCTCAAGTGACTTATCGCCCCATAATTCACGGGTTCTTTCTACAACTCCAGCAAAGATGTTTGCAATCTGTTCATTTGCATCCCGCCCACGGCTGTAACCCATATATGGACCAACATGGAAAACGATGTGGCGCGCATTGATGACCTTCGCTGCCTGAACTGTTGCCTCCATTTTTGCCAATGTACGCCCGCGCTCACGCTTGTTACCTAATAATTCAGAGTAGTAAGGACCATGCATATTCATTTCAAAGTCAGTTTTGTGGGAAAGCACTCCGGCCTGCCAAAACTGATCAAAGTGCTTTGGTTGTACGGTTCTGACCGTTTGAATCTCCATTGTTTCAAGCCCAAGTGTAGTAATATCATCCATTCCTTCAACGATTGTTCTACCCTTACAAGAGAGCGGAACACCCGCCGGACCTAATTTCAGTGACACCTCGCCATCCCCCCCCGACCTCTCGGCCGAATCGCTGTTCTTTGTTAATACTGCGCGCAGACTGGTTCTCTAATGAAAGAATTAACAAATCTCCGCCCTGTTATCACACTGGTTATACCCCGAGGTACTTGAACCGATGGATTACGCTTCAAGTTCTAATTTGGAATCTTCTTCTTTTGTTTCCTTTTGTTTCACAGAATTGCCAAAGATGAAGATTAATGCAGCAACTATTACCAATATTACGACAATCAACAAAATCGATGGGAAACCATCAACCGGTGGGGGTGCTTCTTCAAGAACTGAAATAGTGCCATCCACCGACACATTATCAACAATCTGGACATGACCTGTAGACCAATGTACACGGACCTCTTTAACTGAACTTTCACTACCCAAACCAAAATGTACAGCGGGTTCGCTAGAACCCAAAAATCCTGAACCTGCGTAGGTCTGTTGCCGCAACACCTTACCACTATCTAATTCAACCTCAACAAGTTGACCTACTCCATATCTGTTGGATATTTCTCCCTGAAGTTCTACTTTGAGCCAATGGTTGGCTGTTACTTGAGCAGCATTGTTTTCGTACAATTGAAGTGGTCCATCGGAATTAGCAACTAGAATGTCTACATCACCATCGCCATCAAAGTCTGCTAATGAGCCCCCCATGCTCTTTAGATGCCCTCCCAAACCCACATCTACAGTGACATCGGTAAAGAATCCATTGCCATCGTTATTGTATAGGGCATTTTCCTGAAATGAAACAAAGACATTTATTCTCCCTGAAGTCATGAAGAGATCAAAATCACCATCAAGGTCATAATCAAAGAAATGACAATCCCAATTCACTCCTGTTTTCTTGCCATCATCATTACTAACATCAGTATCGGGGAATTTTTCAAAATGATTACCATCTTGATTAATCCAAATATAATTGGGCCCAAAATTAGTTTGACATAGGTCAAAATCACCATCTCCATCAATGTCTGCAGAATGGGCCCCCATGCCAGTCCCAGGTATATTGAGCCCAACATCTTGGGTTACTAGTTTGAAAGTGCCATCCTTTTGGTTTTCATAAAGTGGAGAAATCCCAAAATCACTAGCAACAAAGAGGTCAGACCAACCGTCTTGGTTGTAATCAAACCAAAGTCCAGCCCAAGAAACACCTGTACCAGCACTACTACTATCCATTGTTGAGGAACCCATTACAGACCCCGATGTGGGCGGTTCAACAATCGCAGAGGGGTGGGATTTCTCCTCAGCTATTTCAGGAATAAAATCGGATAAGGGATTCAAATCTTGACCTGATACTCTACCTGCCTCAATTGTTTGGTCACTAAATTCGGGCACACCATCTCCATTTGAATCACCATCATTTCGATAGAGAATATTAGTTTCAGTACGGACAAGAAACACATCTTCATCAACGGTCCCTGCATTAAGAGAGTAAATATCCAAATCACCATCATGGTCATAATCTGCAAATAAGCCACTTGTAGAATGACCTGGATTACCCAAGTTTGTAAGATTGGTCACATCGGTGAAAGTACCATTGCCATTGTTTGCAAACATGATATTTGGAACTCCGCCTGTTTCATTTGTTTCATTAGAAGGGTGTACACCGTAATTTGAAATATACAAATCAAAATCACCATCATTATCATAATCAGCCCAAGTAGCACCTATTGCTGTTGAATCCAACAATTTGACACCTGCATTTTCTGAAACATCCACAAATTGCCCGTCACGATTCTCTAGCAGAAATGTCTCGCCGGAGTCATTCTCAGCAATTGCTGTAGCAATTATGCTATCATTTACCCCCTCTGCAAAAGCCTCCCTCGTTTCATAGCCTTGATGATCATGTCGTACAGTGACATAGAGATCTAAATCACCATCTCCATCATAATCACCCCATGCGGCCCCGGGACCATATGAAGCCCAACTAAAAAGAGGACCAGGATTTATTTCCGCCAATCCTGAACTATTGGATACTTCAGTAAATGAAACTCCCGCAGGGTCATCACCAGAGTTTTGCATGGCCACACCCAATGTTGGCGAAAATACTGATGCCAATAACATGGCGAAAAGCAGCAATGACAATCTAGATTGACTCTTTTGTGGGACCATGTGACCCCCCCTACACCCTTCGGGTGACGCTATTACATGAATAATCTCCTCCTCCAAAATGTAGACTACATGACCGAAAATAACGGGTAGGTGATGCCCCTCCGCCGTACATGGGCGACTCAAACCTTGATGCCGCAATCGAGGCTTTTCGCTTGGGTAAGCCAGTGCTTGTCTTTGATTCAGACTTCAGAGAGAAAGAGACTGACCTGCTTTGGCCTGCAACTGCCGCTACGCCAGAAGTAATGCGGCAACTACGTCAAGACTGTGGCGGTTTGCTATTCCTTGCAATAGGAAATGATGTAGGTGAATTATTTGGGCTTCCCTATCTTCAAGATATACACACACATCCCTCACTTGTTGAGCAGAATCCAGTATTGAATGAACTCATCACAAATGACCTCCAGTATGACTCACGTAGTGCCTTTACACTATCACTCAACCACAGGGACACTTTCACAGGAATAACTGACCGTGACCGTTCCCTGACTACTAGGCGTTTTGGGGAATTAACTCTAGAATTACTTGAAACCGGCGCTAGTCAAGAGCAAGCGATTGCTGCACTAGGGGCAGAATATAGGACTCCAGGGCACATTCCATTATGTCGTGAATCGCCCGGAGGGCTTGCAACTAGAGAAGGGCACACCGAGTTGGCAGTGGCTATGGCAAGACTTTCTGGCAATGTCGCATGTACTATAGGAGCTGAGATGCTACAGCCTGACGGTGATGGCGCACTATCTGTTGAAAATGCAAAAAAATACGGACTAGATAGGGGTATTCCATTCGTCAGTGGAGCAGAAATCTTGGCGGCAATAAACAATCAATGATTTGAAGTGTGACGACTAAGGGGTTGAATGCGATGTCTAAGGTGATGGCTGTTGGAGTTTTTGACCTTCTACATGCTGGCCATCTACATTATTTGGAGCAGGCAAAGGCACTTGGAAGCCACCTAACAGTCATCGTCGCCCATGACGATACCGTGAGAATGCGCAAGCATGAACCGGTTACTGGAATGGATCTAAGACGGCGCATGGTAGATGGGCTGAAGCCTGTTGATGATGCATTGATTGGACTACCACCATCAGAATCAATGTTTGATATTCTTGATCAAGTGAAACCCGATATCATCGCTCTAGGGTACGACCAAGACCATGCTGAAGAATGGATAAAAGAAGAACTTGGGAAACGAGGTAAATCACACATCAAGGTACAACGAGTTGAGGGGCTATCGGATGATCTAGATGGTACAAGAAAAATAATTTCTAGAATTCTTGAATTATCCTCTACTTGGAAGAATAATGGCGAGGATGAGTCCTAATGTTCAGCGGAATAGTTCAAGGTACTGCTCTAATTACCTCAGCAGTCCAAAGAGAAGATGTACTGACTATCGAAGTCGACTTAGGAGAAACATTAGTGCAAGATTTGGCAGTTGGTGCAAGCGTTGCTGTCGATGGCGTCTGCCTTACAGCAGTCGATATTGATGGAGGGCAGGTGAAATTCGACCTAATTGAAGAGACTGTGAAATGCTCAACACTCGGAGCAGCGCGCTTAAATTCCACCGTTAACATTGAGCGCTCATTGAAATTTGGAGATGAGATTGGCGGCCATGTTGTATCTGGCCATGTCAGTGGTTGTGCCACCGTTAAGGAGGTTGAAAATGGAGAAAATGGCCGCACTCTACTACTTTCTTGCCATGAACATGAAATTGACTATCTGATGAACAAGGGCTTTGTTGCCCTCGATGGAATCAGTTTAACCGTTGGAGAGGTAAATAGAGATGATTCAACATTTAACGTTCATCTAATTCCTGAAACATTAGCATCCACCACCATTGCTAACAAAGAGGTAGGTGACCTACTCAACCTTGAATTAGATGCGACCACGGTCGCCGCAGTAGAGGCAGCCAAACAGATGCTTGCTGATAGGAAGTGAAATCATGACTCACAGAATTGGAATTGTTTGTGGCGAATTCCACCGGGCCGAAGTAGAACAAATGCTTGCATTTGCTAATGAAAGTGCCCAAGAAGAGGGGCTTGAAGTCTGCGAAGTAGTCTGGGTCCCCGGGTCAATGGAAGCACCATTGGCTGCAACAAGACTCCTTGAGCAGGAAGATATCGATGGAGTTGCCTGCCTAGGCATTATCGAGAAAGGTGAAACTCAACATGGTTTGGCAATGGGTCAAGCCGTCATTAAATCTCTAATAGAAGCACAACTTGCATTTGACAAGCCAGTAGGATTGGGGATAATAGGACCTGGTGCAGAACCACAACACATAGCACCTCGCCTAGAACCACACGCAAAGGCTGCAGTGAAAGCAATTACACGTATGCTGAATACTTAGGTTCAAGGATTACCTACCTCCCCCGCACATCATGGCAGACGTGCGCAATGTCATCATCATCGGCTCAGGGCCCTCAGGATACACAGCAGGGTTGTACACTGCTAGAGCTATGCTAGAGCCACTAATGTTCGGCGGCTATGCATCTGGCGGCCAACTGATGCTTACATCTGACATCGAAAATTTCCCAGGTTATCCTGAAGGCATTGCTGGACCTGAAATGATGCTAGATTTACGCAAACAAGCAGAGAATTTCGGTTTGCAGGTCGAGGACAAGAATGTGGAGAAGGTCGACTTCTCCTCTCGCCCCTTCAAAGTGACCGTCGAAGGGGAAGAACATCTTGCTAATGCAATCATAATCTCAACCGGTGCTGATGCTATTTGGCTTGGAGCCGAAGGTGAAGAGGCTCAGAAAGGCAAGGGCATCAGTGTCTGTGCCACCTGTGATGGATTCTTTTTCCGCGACGAAGAGGTGATTGTCATCGGAGGGGGAGATTCGGCAATGGAAGAAGCGATATTCCTGACTAGATTCGCCTCAAAAGTGACCATTATCCACCGAAGAGAATACTTCCGCGCATCCCAAGTGATGCACGATAGAGCTATCGAACACCCCAAAATTGAGATTCAAATGTTCAGACAAGTAAAACGCTGGCTCTCTGATGAAAAGGGATTGACTGGTGCCATCCTTGAAGATCCTAGAGATGGTTCTGAACACGAGATTTCCTGTACAGGTGCCTTCATCGCTATTGGACACAAACCAAACACTGCCTTCCTTGAAGGACAAGTCGATACTGATGACGATGGCTACATTGTTCACTCTGAACACACCATGACTTCAGTGCCTGGTGTATTTGCTGCAGGAGATGTTGTTGATACGCGATACCGGCAAGCAATTACTGCTGCTGGAATGGGATGTCAAGCTGCCATGGATACTGAAAAATGGCTTGAAGAGCAACAAGATGAATAATTATTGCTTATTCGCATAATTATGGCCATAAATATGCTCAGCGCTCTAATTTTATGGATACCAGCACTAATCCCTTGGTTAATGTATTATTTAGATAGAAAAGAAAAACTCTCCCATCTAGGTTCAGTTGCTGGATTTTATGGTACGATAGTCATCGTATTTTCTTGTAGTATTGAACAAAGAATCCGAAACTACATTGATTGGGGATGGAGTTCTGATGAACTATTATTGTTTGGAATTGCTGGAATAATTGCCAGTGCCCCAATAATTTTGTTAGCGAAAAAATCCAATCATAGAGATGTGAGAATATTATCTTTAGTAATACTAGGATTCACTGTTCTTCTTGCATTTTGTATCCCAATTCAAATGTTTCTAGCAGAGGTAGACCAAGAGGCCATACAATTGCAAACATTTGCTGCTGCAACCATATTCGTAATCCTAATCGGGATTATTCCGATACCTAAAATGAAAGAAGAGATGAAGGGGGTTAACGATGATGATTAATGCATTGTTGTTCTATTCAATCATTGGAATGATTTTATTGGGGCCATGGCTACTTTATCTTGCAGACAAGTACAACAGAGTAATGCAGATTAGCCTATTTTCAACATCATTGTTTCTCTCAATTATTGTGTTAGTTTCAGTTTATTTCGGGTTTTGGGAAAATTCATACATTGGACCAAGTTTAGGAGTCAATCCTAATTATATCCCATCTGTAATCTTTTTAGGGATTGGAATTTGGATTTTGATCCCACTTTCAAAAAGATATATCAGTCGAGATGTATATTCCAATAAATTACTATTTGCTTTGATAATATTTTCTTCACTAGTTTTCATAGGACACTCCACCTTAAATATTTCATTTTGGGGGCTTTATGATTTATTTGGGGGTACAATAACAAATACTGGTGAGGGATTAATACTCAATTATTCTGCTTCTGACAAAGCAAGAAAGATTTCATGTATTGCATCTTTATGCTTCCCCATAATAATTACTACAATAATTCATTTCAAAAGAGAAAGGATGAAAGTTGAAGTTCATGACAGTAATATTGAAGATCAAAATGAGATTAACTAAATTTATTGTGACAAACCGAATAGGTGAGTAACTTCTCGCACATACTCATGGCAGCCCTATCAGAGGATGAAAGAGGGCGTTATGCTCGCCACCTCATACTACCTGATGTCGGCGTTGAAGGGCAGCAGAAATTGAAGGCTGCAAGCGTCTGTGTCATTGGTGCAGGAGGCTTAGGCTCACCTGCACTTCTCTACCTAGCCGCAGCCGGAATTGGTCGAATTGGAATTGTTGATGACGACATAGTAGATTTGACCAACCTACAGCGCCAAATCATCCACTCAAATGCAGCAATTGGTGAATCAAAAGCAGAATCGGCGGCTCACCGAATCAGGGAATTGAATCCAGAAGTTACAGTTGAAATCCACAACTGCCGCCTCGGCATTGAAAACGCCCTTGGAATTCTTACTGACTACGACATCGTCCTAGATGGCGTAGATAACATACCAACCCGCTACATAATTTCAGATGCTTGTGAAATATTGGGCAAACCGTGGGTGTATGGGAGCATCTTTAGATTCGAGGGGCAAATCTCTCTTTTCAACTTTGAAAATGGCCCTAACTATCGTGATTTATTTCCAGAACCCCCACCGCCTGAAGCAGTCCCTTCTTGTGCAGAAGCAGGAGTACTAGGTGTATTACCTGGTGTAGTTGGCTCAATTCAGGCTACTGAAGCGCTGAAAGTGGTTCTTGGAATTGGTGAAACATTATCTGGAAGGTTGCTCATTTATGATGCGAAAAACCTCTACTTCAAGACCCTGAAGATCGGTGATTTACCGCCCCGTGACAAGGTCACTGAACTTGTACAGTTGGAGACATATTGTGAGGCGAAGCCTACTACTGATTCAGCATCTGAAGATGGGCTCGGCTCAATTAGAGCAGATGAGTTTGTATCTCGTGTTGAAAATGGATGGCAACCCTATCTACTAGATGTTAGAGGGGCATTGGAAGCAGAAATTGTTTCACTGCCCAATACTAATGGTCGGATAGAACTCAACTCTCTCATTAATCAACTAGGAGAATTACCTCAAGACCAAGATATCGTAATTTATTGCAGAACAGGAGTGCGTTCAATGACGGCAGCCCATGCCATCAAAAATGCTGGATTCAATCAGGCTATTCTCAATCTGACCGGCGGTATCCACGCTTGGTCAGACTTAGTCGATTCTAGCGTCCCCAAGTATTGATTGTCTGTAAGGTTGAAGGCATCTCGGCTGTACGCTTGTCTTAATGGCAACTGTGATTGTGGCTGATGAGAACGAGGGGCGGCGTAATCTGCTTGCTGGTTCGATTGAGCGAGAGGGTTATTCAGTAACTCGTACTGCTACCCTAAAACAGTGTGAAGGCACCGCACTTGCAACAATGCCGGATGTTGTGCTAATTGATGGTAGCTGGAAATCAGGAGACCCCATAGATACTGCTAGCAGACTGACTTCTGACCCTGAATTCAACCTAAAATGCAGAGTAGTTCTAGTTTCATCTGATTCTGGAGAGGAATATCTGATGTCTGCTGCGCAAGCAGGAGTCTCAGAAGTCTTGTCAAAACCTGTTGACATGAGTCATTTGTTAGGTCAATTACAGAAACATGCTAACAAACTGTTCGTGCCACCACCCGCTGATGTCGACAAAGGGACAAAAGGTGGTTACTTCGATATTCAAGTCACGGCTGGAGACCCCTCCTGGTCACTGCCAATTCTCGAACAACTTCTCGGAGAGGAAGCACTGGATGATGATTTCTTGAAAAATATCATGACACAAGTAGAAGGGGAATTAGAAGGGATTGAAAATCTTGATTCTGACACTCTGAAAACAATTCTAAGAACCACCTTTGATGCACTAATTCTTGATGCTACAGAAGAGCATGGCGAGGGTGAAGAAGCACAACGAATGAGTCGCCTTGAAGAGGCATTAGACATTCAGGCTGAACGACTCGAAGAAGCAATTGAAGCCGTACTTGACCCTGTGTTGGACGAGCAGCCAGACAAGGTGGCTATTCTGACTGAAGAAACTGGACTAATCCCCACTGATCCTGACGCACTTAACATGACTGTCCGCTCACTTGAACTAATCCAAGAACTACTATGGGAAATTGGAATTCCCGGGAGATTAGTCGATACTACACTTTCTACTCGTGTTGAAGAGGCTGTAATACTAGCCCAAGATGCAAAGGAGGCACTAGAGGGCTATCTGCCTGAAGATGAAAAATAAAAAGCGAATGGATTGAAGGCTGACTTCCATTCGCAACAAACAGAGGGAATCAATTATGGCTGAACAAGACAATTCCCCTCCTATTTTTGGAGAGGGTTGGAATCCATCAGTTCACTTAGAATTTGATAGACCACTCAAGGTTGCTGAAGCGCGTACTAAAATGATGCAGCAAGTAGCACAACAACTTGACGGGCACCTCAGAGTTTTCGCATTCATTTGGGATGAAATGACCTCTGAAATAGAACAATGGGACGGGGAAGAATTTCACGCCTTCTCCAGTGAACTAGTGACTGAAATCGTTGCTAATCTTGGCAGAAGAGGAAGTGAAAAACTAACTTCAGATATTGCTACTGAAGAAGTAATTCCTCGCCGTAGTGGGGCGCTACACCTTGAAAGGCGAACTGCGCGCTTCG
>DASCSU010000038.1:0-13962 GCA_034399495.1 Candidatus Thalassarchaeaceae archaeon | reverse complement strand
AAACATTTCGAAGAAATTCAGGCGACGCGGACCACATTGGCGATTCAGGCGCTACCAACGCCAATCGCCGTGGAAATGAAGGTTATCGCAAAAGCACCATAGTTTGGATATTAAGATACGTAGTATCTTATGCTATACTCAGAGCCGATTGATTGATGCAACCGATTAAACCATCCGCATTGATCGATTTTGTATACAAGCCAATCGAGTTGTTCAGTGACACGCTTGAGCGTAAACTCGGAGTGGTTTCAGTCGTCATTATCTCGCTATCTGCGATGTTAGGTTCAGGTCTGTTTGTCCTCCCTGCATTGGCAATGCTCGATATGGGTGGCCCCGGAATTTGGCTGGCCTATGTGGTGGCTGCCCTAGTTGTGCTGCCAGGCGCAATCTCAAAATCAGAATTGGCCACTGCGATGCCAACATCCGGGGGGTCGTATGTCTACATCGAACGGACATTTGGACCCTTACTGGGCACCATTTCTGGATTGGGCCTTTGGGCGACATTCCTCCTCAAAGCATCGTTTGCATTGATAGGATTCAAGGCTTATCTTTGGGTTTTTGATGACTTAGTTGGGATTTCAATTGATGTTGAAATCGCAGCGTTGACCCTTCTGGTCGCTATTGTCGGAGTCAACATCTTGGGGGTGGAGAAGATCAAGAAAGTGCAGGCTCCCATTGTCACAGGCGCAGTTGGGTTCCTCGTCATCATCTGCATCTGGGCAGTATTGACAATGGAAATGGATTGGAGTCGCCCCATTGGGCCAGGGGCATATGGAGGTGGTTGGGAAGCGGTTGCAGGCACAGCAGCGTTTGTTTTCGTATCCTATTCTGGTGTCACAAAGATTGCCGCAATTGCCGAAGAAATCAAACAACCGAACAAGAATATACCCTCTGGTATTCTTATCTCTCTGTTCATCAGCACGATTCTTTATGCTGGAATTGCCTACATTATGATGGCCGCAGTGGATCCTGCAAATTATGAAACCGCAAGCGGAGCGAGAGAGGATCCTATCTACGTGTTTGCGAATGCTGTTGGCGGAGAAATTGTTGGCATCATTGCAGCGGTTTTGGCTGTCATCACGATGACATCGATGGCGCTCGCTGGAATCATGGCAGCATCGCGATATCCTTTCGCTATGGCAAGAGACAACTTATTGCCAGAAGCACTTGAAAATGTTCACTCTAAATTTCAGACACCGCATTTAGCCATTGTGGGGACTGGCCTAGCAATGGCAGTATCGATTCTTACCCTACCTGTGCACGATGTGGCAAAATTGGCATCAGGTTTTCAAATTATGATTTTCATAATCATCAATTTAGCAGTCATTGTTCTAAGAAGAGCGTCTTCGGCCCACTCTTGGTACATTCCTGAATGGAAATCACCACTGTTTCCTTTCTTCCAAATCATGGGAATTATTGGCGGTGGGATGTTAGTCTATTTGATGGGTGAGAAAGCAATCATTGGTGCAGCAACCTGTTGTGTAATGGGACTGGTGACTTACTACACATACGGGAAATCAAGAGCGCATCCAACACTAACTCCATGGCGAACTGTTAGAACAGAATTTACAAATCAAAGCCAACATGAAAAGGAAAAACGTTGGTTAGTATTTCATGCCTGTTGTGATAAATCACATCCTAATCATTTAACTGAACGTGAATTTGTGAATGCTATGCGCATTTTAACTCCACACTATGATGATTTCCATTTGCGCAATTTATTCCATGAAATAGACCTCAACGGAAATGGGATAATGAATGTCGATGAAATCCTTGAATCATTTGATGAAGAAATAATTACTCAACAGGAGGAATGATTTTGGATGAAAAACAAAGAGATGCTGCTGCACTCATTCTTTCTGCCCCCGCTTCCTCAATTGCTCTATTAACCACCAATCTTTTTGCTGGCACTCTAGGTTCTATTGTCTTCGCATTGGGCAAACTGTGGCAGATGGGCCTTCCTGCATTATGGCGAATCAAGGTTGAAAAGAAAGAGATTTCTTGGTCACCAGTTAACCAAGGCGGCTGGGGTGTTGCAGCAGGCTTAGGAATCGGAATGAGTTTGGTGATGTTTGTATCATGGTGGCTATTAGGTGACCATTTGGACGCATCAGAAATCAAGGGTTATGTGGAACCATTTGGGTTGTTGAATCCTTGGATGTACTTCGCCCTATTTTGCTATTGGGTTCTGATTAACTCAGTCATGGAAGAGTACCTGTTTAGATGGTTTATCTTTGAGAAGTTTGAGACCTTCGTTGATGGGAAAATAGCAGTGATCTTATCTGGATTAGTCTTTACAGTCCACCATTTTATTGGCGTAGTAGTTATGTTCCCACTACCTCTGGCAATTCTAGCCTCTTTTGGTGTATTTTGTGGCGGAGCAATATGGTCATGGCTCTACCTTAGATATCGTAGTATTTGGCCATGTTATCTTTCACATGCAATTGTCGATGTGACAATGTTCGGGATTGGTGCCTACATTCTCTTTTCATGAGGCTTAGTCAATTTTCCAACGAAGCAAAGCAATCGCTCCTCCAAGGCCATCAAGTTGTTGACCCGCATCGTGTTCATTTGAGGCTTGAATCAAATTGGAACCAGTGCCATCAAGGCGGGCGGTGAAATCAATCCATGATTCATTGCCAATCTTCGCATCTACGTCCCTCAACATTTCTGAATTGATTACTAAAGTCTCGATTGCTCCTTGCTCAAATGCCTTGAGAATTGCTTCATACCCATAGGCAACTGCTCCATCTATTGCCATTCTCCTCAGAGCTTCCTCGATAATCATTGTCTGTTTAGAAATGGCAGTCTCTCCCAATAATTCTCCAGCCAACCCTTCTGCAAGGACTTCGTTGGCAGCAGGGCGGCCACCTATATTCGTTGCAACATTCATGATTTCTTGCTCGCAGCCATTCTTCTTGATTAATTTCTCAAATTGCTGACGTGCCAGACCAGGCCCACAAATAACTAGTGGAGTATCTCTTCCAAGCAATAATGCAGATTCCTTCGCCGCCTTCACGAAGAAGCCTTCACGAGCATCCAATGAACTCTTCTCGCGCTTCCCGCCGCCTCTTAATGTGAAAGTTGCAAGGTCCCTCATCCCGTGGGATGCAATTTGGAAAATAACAACCTCATCGTTCTCAACTACAATGATTGCAACTTTGGCACGACCACCTTCTTGCACTGCTTCAGAAAGTAACTTTTCATCAGCGCCGCTCCAACCATTCTGTGCTACAAGGTCGACTTGGTCCCCCAATCCAACATTGTGGGTGTGAAATGAGCCCTTGTCAATAGGTGCATCAGAAATAACGCCATGCAATCTAAGGTTATCTGAAAACATCTGAAATTCAGAATTTTCAACAGCAATTTCAATCCACATAGGCTTTCGTTCTGCAGATTTTGCTCGACCTCCTCCTTCTTGAGTCCCTGTGGTCTGGTCTCTTCTTTGTGACATCATGCCAACATACTTCTTGCCCTTAACTAACTGTGACATTACCCACAAGTCATCCTCATGTTCTACGCGTAGCCTTATCAGGTCATCAGCTCTCTTCAAAATCTGCATAGCACATCTCCATGTATTGGTAGTCTATTCAACCTATTCAAACTCTCGCGCGAAGTAGCGAAACTTCTGCTGAGCAAGTGAAACTCATGAGCCACGTGCAGCACCTCGATAACTGTAGAAAGAGACCATAGTCTGAGTGTGACCTATACCTTCTATTTTTGATAGATTGTCTAATATTGAATCACCTAGAGAATCCATTTCTTTAGCTACAACTTCAATGACAAAATCCCATTGCCCGGTAATGATATGACAACCTGCAACAAAAGGTAGGTCACAAATCTCTTTGGCTATACTACGACGATCAGCCTTGGCCCGATTTCCAGCCCAATTAGCTAGAATAAATCCATGTAAGGGAAGGCCTAGTTTTTCGTGTGAAACTTCGATGGTGAATTTCTCAATTATACCATTATCTTGTAAACGCTTGATTCGGTCGTGAACGGTTACTCTAGGGATGCCCAATCTATCTGCAATACTCTTGGTGCTAGCTCGAGCATCTTGCAACAGCAATTCTAGAATAGCCGTGTCTTTATCGTCCAATTGGTCAAAGAGCATGATTGCCGCTACGGCGGCCTATTATTATTAATTCCGTCATAATGACGGAGAATATGCCAATAATGCCACCATTATCCGACTAACTAGGCGATTGTCCGGCGTATTGTTGAAAGTCAATAGGCACATCAGAGCACATGGTAGAAGAAAACTCCGACACAGGTTTTGCCACAAAAACGATTCATTCTGGAACTAAACATATTGAGGGTGCGGTAAACACCCCAATCTTTCAAAGTTCAACCTACAAATTGACTGAAGAACGATATGCTGGATGGGCTGCTGGAGCTCAGCATACTCTGTTATATGCACGACTTTCAAGCGTCAACTCTGACGCTGCTACTGAGAAAATTTGTGCATTGGAAGGGGCGGAAGATGGCTTGCTATTTGCTAGTGGCATGGCTGCAATAAGCACCACTCTCCTCGGCCTCCTATCTAATGGAGATCACGTAGTTGCAGCACCTGATGTCTACGGGGGGACATATGGGATGATGACTGAAGAATTGCCACGATTCGGAATCAATGTCACTTTTGCAGACATGACAACACCTTCATCCTATGAAGCTGCAATTGAAGAAAATACCAAAATGCTCTACATTGAAACACTCTCTAACCCTGTACTCAAAATTGCCGATATCCCCGCCTTTGCAGATATTGCTCAACGACACAATCTTTTGCTTGTGATAGACAACACATTCAGCACCCCTTGGGCAACTAGACCCATAGAGATGGGCTGCGATCTTGTCATTCATTCAACTACCAAATATCTAGGAGGTCATTCTGATGTCATAGGTGGTGCTGTTGTAGGTAATGCTAAACTGATATCTGAATTATTCATCAAGAAGGTTCACTTTGGAGGCTCACCTGACCCACACGCATGTTACCTTCTAGAAAGAGGTATGAGGACACTACATGCTAGAATGCCGCTCCACGCATCCAATGCACTTACGCTTGCCACTCGCCTAACTGAACACCCTATGATATCCTCAATCAACCACCCTATGCTTGAGGGTGATAGCCAATACGAACTTGCCAAGAAAATCATGCCAAATGGGACAGGGATGCTCGCTTTCAGCGTAGTGGGGGGAGATGCGGCAGCAACCAAATTTCTCAGTGCCCTAAAACTCATTTTCGAAGCGACAAGCCTTGGTGGAGTTGAAAGTCTAGTTGAATGCCCATTCAACACAAGCCATATGTTTGTTCCAGAAGAGGTGCGAGTAGGGGCCGGAATCAATCCAGGATTTGTAAGAATGAGTGTTGGTATAGAGGATGTCGAGGATCTCTGGAGAGATATACAAAAAGCACTCAATTCAATCTGAAGTTATTGCATTGGTCCAAACAATCTCTCAAGGGCTGAAACAATTGATTCGCTATCTTCTCCTTGGTCTCCATTATGTTGATACTGATTCCAAGTAATTGTCCCATTGGGCATTATAATTACAAACATTGGAGTCCCAGTGGCCTGCATTGAATACATGTATGATTGGTTACGCCCGTCCACATAAAGCCAATCATGAGCATCACCTGGTCGTGAAGAACAATCGTAATTATTACCTAAGCATCCAGAATGACTTGTCTTGTCTTGGAATGCTGCGACTTCATCTAAAGAGGCGTTGAAATTATCATTTGATGAAAAATTTACTGCTATTGAAATAATCTCTAATTGATTACTATAATTATTAGAAAAACTGCTCATATCATCTGCGGCATTCCAGCAATGACTGCAATCAGTACTCAAGAATTCGATTAAAACCCATTTAGAATCTGAGCCATTTTCAACTCCATTTGGAGTACCATTCCAAGAGTTGTTGAAGTGGTCGTACAATTGCCACCCTTGCCACGCACCCCCTAAGACACGGGCATTGGCAACAAGTGGATGGACTTGATATCCTTCCAAATGCCCGTAATTTGGCTCTTCGGGCACTTGAGTTTGATTACTTCCATCTGTTGAATTGGTAGAATTAGAAGTGTTGTTTGAAACGTCCCCGCCACTAGAAGTTGTGTTATCATTAATCGTATCATCGCCATTTGTGGTGGTATTATTTTCATCTGGCAATTCTACCTTACAATCTTCTGGCTCTTCATCCGGCTGACCTTCTTGACAGCCGGGGAAATTGTTAGATGTAATCGGTTCTGATTGATCTGACAAACAACCTGCTGAAAGAGTAGCGGCAACAAGAAGCAACGCTAGTAACACCGCCCTCATAGAACACCCTTGCAACCTTTAGACTTCAAAGCGTCGTTTACTTGTTAGACAAAAATAAACTTCAATCAACTGAAAGCGCCAGTAAAATTGCCATCTTCATCCATATCCATTTCCATCGCGGCGGGTTGTTTTGGAAGGCCCGGCATGGTCATGATGGAGCCACACACAGCAACGACAAATCCTGCGCCTGCATTGAGGCGAAGTTCTCGAATAGGGAGTGTGAAACCACTAGGCGCACCTAATTCATGGGCTACATGGCTGAATGAATACTGCGTTTTCGCCATGCAAACTGCAAGTTCACCATATTTCCATTTCTTGATTAATTTTAGATCTCTCTCTGCCTGTTTCTGTAAGTCAATTGAATCAGCACCATAAACCATGGTTGCAATTTTCAGCATCTTCTCAACAATTCCCATCTTATTCTCAAATAGTGGCTCGAAAGGACGCCCGTTAGCAAGGTGGTCTTGACATGCAGCAGACACAGCGTTGGCTAATTCCGCAGCACCAGCCCCACCTCGTTGATGACCATCAAAGACAACTGCATAGTCAGCTTCACATTCACGAGCGCAATGTAACAACTCCTGGACTTCGGCTTCGGTATCGGTAGAGAACCGATTTACAGAAACTATTACTGGAATCCCAAAACGCTTCATATTGCTAATGTGGCGAGCTAGATTTGTCATAGATCCAGCAGTTACCGCTGCAACATTCTCTTTGGTAATTTCATCAGGGGATGGACGTTGGCCACCTGAAGATGAAAAACCACCTCCATGTAATTTCATACTACGAACTGTTGCATTAATCACAATGCAATCTGGTGGTATACCGCTAGCTGCAGTCTTGATGTGAATGGCCTTTTCAGCACCCATATCTGAGCCAAAACCAGCCTCAGTGACCACATAATCAGATGTAGATAGAGCTAACCTATCAGCGATAATACTAGAATTCCCGTGAGCAATATTAGCAAATGGGCCGGCGTGGATGAAAGCAGGATCACCCTCAAGAGTTTGTACAAGATTAGGTAACAATGCATCACGAAGTAACAAGGACATCGGACCTGCTGCCCCTATATCCTCAACCTTTACTGGGTTTCCACTCCTGTTTTGACCTATTACTATCTGGCCAAGTCGCTGGCGCAAATCTTTGTAATCGCTAGCAAGCGCTAAGATTGCCATCACTTCACTGGCTGCTGTAATATCAAAACGCTCTTCTCGGGCAAAACCGTTCAAAGCACCTCCAAGCCCTATTGCAGAATATCTCAGTGAGCGATCATTCATGTCAATTACACGAGGCCAAATAACTCTTGATGGGTCAATATCCAATTTATTCCCTTGATGCAAGTGATTGTCAAGCAGGGCTGAGCATAGATTGTGCGCAGCACTCACTGCGTGAATATCTCCTGTGAAATGTAGATTGATTTGTTCCATTGGAAGAACTTGAGAATAGCCACCACCTGCGGCTCCGCCTTTAATTCCAAAAACTGGACCCATTGAAGGTTCGCGAATAACACATACTGCATTCTTACCAAGTCTATTGAGTCCTTGGCTTAGGCCAATGGTGGTCACAGTCTTACCCTCACCGAATGGGGTGGGATTAACACTTGTCACTAGCACCAAAACTCCACGAGGATTTTCTCGTCTTGCTTTGAGCGCTTCCCAAGTCACTTTAGCAATCCCGTTTCCTTTCAAAGAGATGTCTTCCACCCCTAATCCCAACTTCCATGCGACTTCCTCGATAGGAAGCGGGGTGGCATTTCTAACGATTTCCAAATCGCTTGGCATGAGGCCTCGTCACACCATCCATTATTCAATGCTTCATACAACTAATGTCTCACAGATGCGATTTTAGCCGTACTATGTACGGCCCATAATTAAGAAAATCCTTGAAACTCAATAAAATACCAAAATAGCGTGAGTCTTTTCAGTTAGAGGGGATATGAAGTTGACATGGGGAGGATGCCTCGCGTTTGTGCGGCCGTTGCCGGCAACCCAATAGAACATTCATTGACTCCTGATTTGTTCCGAATTGTGGCAAAATATGTACAAAAGAAGGGACACACCATTTCATTTGATGAATGTAAAAAAATTTCACACGACACATTGGTGGATGCACTTGCGTGGGGTCATGCAACTAATGCAGCAATTATCAATAAAGACAAGGGGGCTGATCATGGTAATAGAGAAATATGGCTCTCCCTTACTACTCCTTTGAAACACCAATTGCCAGTATACTCTAGCCCTGAGTTGGTAATAGGAAATCCACTAATAGCATCTGTCAATCAAATGCGACACGATGGACATGTCTGGAGAGCGGCAGATACTGATGGTGTTGGTTTACTCCTTGTCGCAGAAGAATTTGATTTTGATTTCTCATTGGAAGAAAATTTGGATAAACCACTACTTTGCATGATAGGTGGAGGCTCTACTGCCCGTGCCTGCGCCTCAGCATGGGCTACCGCTGGTGGGAAAATATGGTGGAAAGGTGGCCGTAGAGCACTATCAAGTAGAGGGCCATGGCAAAATTCACTAGTTGATGAATCGGATGTTTGTGATCATGTCGGAAGACGACTCCATGTAGATTTTGACCAATTACCAGGAACTGAAAGAGAAATTATTGGTGAGAGAATGGAAACTGAAAACGATGCTCCCGTGTTTCTCTCAATTTCATACAGCCCTGGTGATTATGAAGAGGTAATAGAAAATGAATGGGGGATTCATCTTGATGGACGTTGGCTCTTAGCCGCCCAACATCTAAAAGCATGGGAATATCTATTCTTTCCCGATGCTACAGGTGATCTCCCCTCACTGAAAGAGACCATGGGACTTCTGAGAACATTAAGAAAGTAAAATCAGTGGCGACTATTTCAAAGGTAAAGAAGAGGGGCAGAAAATGATGGAGAGGGGGAGTGCTAGAGCTGTTGGACTTGCATCAGTTTTGCTTTTGACCTTGTTCTCTTCATTAATTATTAATGTCAGTGCTGAAGTCAGAGAAGAATCTTCAAACTTCATTAGTCCTGTAGGATATGAACGCTTTTCACCAGGTTGGATGGATGCTTCATACATAGATGCAAGGAATGAAGAGATAGATGTCCGCTTTTATTATCCATCAACCAATGGTGGACAAAATGTGCCACTAGATTGTTCTTGGGCACCCTATCCATGGATTGCCTTTCATGGGGATGGAGGCGAAGGTTTTGATGATTATTCCTGGATTGGAGAGGGATTATCCAAGGCAGGATACTTTGTAACAATAATTGGAGAAGAAAGGGCTGGAAATGAAATATACCGTACCATCTCAGACCACTCTGAACTAATCGGAACAATGGGTTACATCAATCTCACTGGTGATGCCAATAAGGGGCCAGCCGGAGCACAGGGTTGCATAGATATGGACCATTGGGGGGTTGCAGGACATGGCCTAGGAGCAGGCTTAGCTACTGTTGTCAGCAGTTACTGGGGCACAGTATTCACAACTGGACAATTCCAACCACCACGTGCACTGTTTGGTGTTGGTTTAGACACCGATGACATCGGTACTGAAGTCACTGCAATTGAGATTGCCCATCCCGCACATGCTCTATTCCTAACTGGTACAATGGATACCGTTGCACCAATTGATGAACATGCTGAGCCACTACTAGACCAATGGAATAGTGGTTGGCAACTACTCGAAGTAGTGGGGGCAAATCATGTACAGTATGAGGATGATCAATCGTTTCTCGATAATCTGTTTGATGGAGATGCTACAATGACTGAAGCAGAGCAACAGCAACACGCCATTAACAAAATCAAACCATATCTAGATTTGACATTGAAAGGTAATGATGAGAGTTGGTATGCTGCCAGTAGCCGAGAAAATAATCCTGACCAACCATCAGACCCTGATTCATATCTTTCAGAAAACCTCACAAACAACCAATTCTACAGAGTTACGCAAGATGAAAATATTGTGGGAGCGCCTACTGCTAGAGCAAATCCTACTCTCTTCTTTGACCCCCTATCCAACCGTACTATTCTTGCTGCGGGTTGGGGCGAAGGAGGTAGTGGGTTCAGTGATATGTGGACCCTAGATCTCTTTGGCACACGTGAATGGGAAGAGGAATCCGGTGGCCCCACTTCAATAGGAAGTAATGCATTTGCCAGTGATGGATGGGCCGCAGGCCTGTTGTCAGGTGGAAGTGATGCAGGTGATTCTACACTATGGAGGTGGAACGGGTGGTCTTCATCGTGGGTTGCATATCCTGAAAATACCCGGCCCGAAGGAGAAACGGGACAATCTCTGGTTTGGGATTCACTTTCTTCTCGATACATTTCATACGGTGGTTACAACTCAACAGGAGCATTTTCTAATGAAACATGGGCATTTGACCCTAGTGCAGCCGTGTGGCAGAATTTGCATAGTCTGAATTCCCCTCGCGGAATAGCAGGAGCTGCAATGTTCTTCTCGGAAGGTTGGAATCGTTCCATACTATTTGGGGGGATGGGCCCTGATGGCAATCTGTCAAATGAAACATGGATGTTCAATGGGGAAACAAATTCCTGGTCCAAACTTCAACTACCTGGCTCATTCCCTTCTGCAAGAATGGAGATGGCAACCTCTGTTGATATTGAAAATAAAATAGCCTATATCTATGGCGGTCTTGCAGTTGATAACTCTGGCTTTGGAGTTGAATATTCTAGAGAGTTGTGGAGTTTCAACCTAAATACATTAGTATGGAATGAAGTCTCAAATGAGGGAATCAAAGAGATGTCTGCCTCTGGCATGGCATATGATAACGCTAGCAACAACCTAGTAGTGTTTGGCGGCAACTCTTGGGAGGGGTTGTCCGATGAAACATGGCTATACAATTTAAGTGAAAATGAGTGGGAGTTACACTCTTCATCTTCAGCAATTACTTCTACTGATGTAATCCATATTTCTGCAACTGTAACAGAGAGAGATTTAGATTCGCCCCCCAATGCACTTGAGGTGCACTGCCAAGTTGTTGGAGAAACTGCATGGGTCACTGGGAATTGGGATAATGTCAATGATACGGCTAGTTGCAACCTCTCTCCATTTTCACTTTCACCCGGCTTCCATACTGCCGTACTCAGAGTATTACACGAAGGGCAACGAGGAAGCATACAAACTACCTTTGAGAGAGCAAATGCACCGCCACAATTAGAAGATCCAATGCCTAGTTACATCATTGAAGAAGAGGGTGAAGTAATCATCAATGCTAGTGAGATTGCTAGTGATGTAGATGGGCATGAATTGAGATTCATAGGTAACGAGTTCACTTTTGCGCCACTACATGAAGGAGATGCTGAACCAGAGTTGGATTATATCTTACAAAATGATAGAAGGAGACTCAAATTGGTTGATTTAGCCGATTGGTCGGGTCGTAGTGGAGATACGTGGTACACCGTGTGCGGGGAAATAAGGGATGAATCTACTCCTGGAAACCCGCCAGCAAGGGTGCCATTTTGTTTTGAATTAATGCATCAATCAATAGATGACCCCTTTGTAATAATAGATCATCCAACTTTCACAATGACTGAAGATCAAAATGAAACTGTTTTCGACTTGGCTCCTTATGTGACTGATGAAGAATTAGATTCTGTTGCAATTCATTGGGACTCGCAACTCGATTACAATAGTGAAAATATCATAGTTTCCGGAGTTAGAGAAGGGCCAACATCAGCATCCCCCTACACCTCAAATGTTAGTGTTGAACCTTCAGAACACTGGCATGGCGAAGAAGAAATTTCATTTTGCATGCGCCATTATGGCGGGGGTGAACCATTCTCCAATGATGGCTGTGTTTGGATGAATGTGACATTCATAGTAACTTCTGTCGAAGATGAACCCATTTTCAATTACTCACAGATTACTCTTGATGAAGATAGTGTTAGTACTACTCCACTCAGCGAAATAGTTTGGGACCCTGATGGCGATGAAATAAATATTACAGTTGAATCTGGAGAAGTTTACATAACAGTAGACATATGGCATGAGATGCTTAGAATTACACCCGAGCCAAATTGGTTTGGAAGGTCAATAAATTGGGCTATTGTTGCTAAAGACGTAGAACATGAAGTTCGCCAGCCATTTAGAATCACAGTTCAAGAAATTGATGATGAAACATTGGTTGAATGGGACACACCTACAGACATGTTGGATAATATGACGGAACTAAGGTTCCAAGTAAGTGATCTAGATAGTGATGGTCCATGGTTAGTTGAATATTACTGGGATGATTCAGAATGGAAGGAAATATCACCGGCCTGTTCAAATTTGACTGATGACCAATACGAATGTCAGGCAGATCTACTAACGCATGACCTCTCTTATGGGGACCACAAATTGTACCTACGAATCAATGACGGCGAGTCTATCAGTGAAGTTGAATCATTTTGGCTTGAGAAAGTTGACCCAAATGGTGATGATACCTCTGGAACAGGTGCTCAAGGTGATTTATCCGGATTTGTGTTCATCATTGGTGGAATTCTGCTATTGCTAGGTGCTGGAGCACTCATGGTAGCATTGTCTAAGCGAAACGAGTTTGTATGATGAGTACCCGTTAATTGATTCACAAATCATAGAGGTATGTTTCCATGCTTTTTAGGAGGTGTCCACTCCCTCTTACTCCTCAAGAGACGTAGTGCCCTAACCAACCTAATTCGGGTATCTATTGGCTCAATTACATCATCTAGCCAACCATTACGTGCGGCGACATAGGGGTCACCAAATTTTCGTTTATACTCAGAGACTAGTTCCTTATGAGTTTCAGCAGGATTGTCAGCCTCCTTCAATTGCTTCCTATGGATGATATTTACAGCACCTTCTGCACCCATCACAGCTAGTTCGCCCGTGGGCCAAGCAATATTGTAATCGGAACGGAGGTGTTTGCAAGACATTGCGAGATATGCACCTCCATACGCCTTACGAGTTACCACAGTCATCTTAGGGACAGTCGCTTCAGCATAGGCATAGAGTAACTTAGCCCCGTGGCGGATAATTCCACCCCATTCTTGTACCGTCCCTGGCAGAAAACCTGGCACATCTACTATGGTCAAAATAGGAATGTTGTAACAATCACAAGTCCTAATGAATCGTGCCGCCTTGATACTAGCATCAATGTCAAGACAACCAGCGAGTACTTTGGGTTGATTTGCAACAATCCCCACAGTAGAGCCCTCCAATCTAGAAAAACCAACAATGATGTTATCTGCATAAGTTTCAAACAATTCCATAAAATGACCATCGTCTACAACCTCACCAATGACTTTTCTAATATCATAAGGGTGGTTGGTATCATCAGGTATCAAATCTTCAAGAGAATCACAACTCCTTTCTGGATCATCGCTACTCTCGAAAACTGGAGGCTCGGCCATACAGTAATCAGGAAGGAAGGTGAGTAATTCTGAGACGATTTCAGTAGCATCATCCTCGTCAACGGCAATTAAACAAGCGATCCCCGAACGACTTGCATGTAAATCGGCCCCGCCAAGTTCTTGAGGAGTCAATTCACCACTTACTGTTTCTTCTGTTTCTAAAGGACTTGAAAGGAAAAGTTGACCATGATCCTGCCCAAGAATAACAAAGTCTGCCAATCCTGCCGCTAGAGCAGAAACTCCTACAACAGGCCCAAGAATCAAACTAAACA
>DASCSU010000037.1:0-14038 GCA_034399495.1 Candidatus Thalassarchaeaceae archaeon | reverse complement strand
AGTTTTTCTTTTGCCATTGCAACATCTGTTGATTCCCTCATATGGTCACCAGTAATGCCCCTAAACCGTAGGGCCATCAAGGTTGCGAATGATTTATTTCACCCATTAAATTGATTTTGAGAGGGATAATGACTTTGAACAACCGCCGTCCGAACTCCATTGTTCGCGAGGGGGCGGTGTTTGACAATGTTACATGCTTGGGATGAGAAACGCCTTTCCGCTGAGATGGAAGCATATCAAGAATGGATGGATAGCCGCTGTGAAACTGAATATCAAATCGCAGAAAAGGCTAGAAGTTTAGGAAAGGATATCGTTGAGCAAGTAGAAATCCCACGCGCATCTGATCTAGCCGATAGAACTGAAAAATTACTTGCAGATTATCTAGATGGATTAGAGATTGCAGATGAGTTGCGAGAAATCCTTGGGCGCGAGGACAGAGAGTCTACATCTATCGAAATGAGCAAGCATGTTGCTAAGCGAATGTACGCTCGTACTGGAGATATGGTGAAAGCAATCGATGTTGGGTTACGAGTAGGTCTAGCCATATTGACTGAAGCTGTATTAGTAGCCCCACTTGAAGGGATTAGTAATGTAAGATTGCTAAATAATGCAAACGGCTCACAATTTGTATCTGTTGATTTTTGCGGCCCAATTAGAGCAGCGGGAGGTACGGCCCAAGCTCTCGCAGTACTCATCACCGATGTAGTCCGTCGTGAGTTGGGGGTTGGAAGATATATTGCGCGTCATGAAGAGATTGAGAGGGTAAAGGAAGAGTTTGGCCTTTACAGGGGGAACCTTCAGTACAAACCATCGCCTGAAGAAATTGAATCAATTGTCACTGCTTGTCCAGTGATGGTGAATGGCGAATCAACTGAATCAGAAGAATGTGCAGGGTTTGGTAATATCGAGAATGTAGATGGTACTAGAGTACGAGGTGGTGTGCTACTCGTTATTGGTGAAGGTTTGTGTCTCAAAGCACCAAAAGTTCGCAAACATACTGAACGTCTAAATGTTGAAGGATGGGAATTTATTACCCATTTTGCTAAGAAAGGGCAATCAAGTGATGATGGTGAAAAATCAACTTTTAAGAAGAGAACAATCACCCCAAATGATCGTTTCATGAAAGAAATCATTGCTGGCCGCCCAGTATTTGGAGAACCGTTGTCTGCAGGTGGTTTCCGTCTTCGTTATGGTAGGACTAGAGCGACAGGTCTTGCCGCAGGAGCCCTCTCCCCAGTCACCATGCATGCATTAGGTGATTTCATTTCAGTAGGTACTCAATTAAAGATTGAAAGACCAGGTAAAGCGTGTGCAATTACGCCTTCAGATGTTTTGCAAGGGCCAACCATTCTCCATAATAGTGGTTGTTTTGGTCGTGTTGATTTATTGGAGAAATGGCCAGAACTTGAGGATGAAACCAATATTATTTGGGATAATGGGGAGATTATGCTTGGCTATGGTGAATTTCTAGAGAACAATAAGAAACTCGTCCCCTCTGGATATAATCGTGATTGGTGGTCCGCAGAAATCATTGAAAGTTTGATTGATGAAGAATCATTATCTCGCTTTGTAACTGCACTTGATATAGATCGTAACGACCTACCCGAAGGAATCCCCGGTGCTATTTCAGATGATGATTTAGAGAACTTTCATCTAAAGAGATCGTGGGTTGAACATCTTAGGCAATTAGCATTTGACTGGCCCTCGTGCGTGAAAATATGTCATGAATTCAATACCGCAGTTCCACCCCCTTGGAATATCAATTGGTTGGATTTACCAATTGAGTGGATGTCTTTACTTCACTCAGTATTATTACAGGCTTCAGTAATTCCAGCGAATGAATCTATTGAAGAAAATTGGAATAGTGATTCTAAATCTATTAATTGGTTGAAGCTGGAAGGAGCAGCCACTAATTGGAATCCGGTAGAATTAGGAAAAAATCCCCCTGAAAATCAACCAGGAAATAGAATTGAAATGGTACAACCATTGAATGGGGTTTGGATATGCGGAGATATTCACAAGTGGCACGGCGTAATCAAATCATCAGTTATGCTGTTGGGAATACCTCATCACCATGCAGGTGACGACATTATTCTCACCTCTGCATGGCAAGGCATGCTTGAGGGTTTTGGACTTTCTATCAAAGATGATAAAGTAGTGAAGGAATCTAATTTCACCCCCCATATAGAGGACCGCCTTGAAAGACTCAACAATGCTATTGAGATTATAGGAGTTGAAGAAAAGCGAAGGGGAATTCTTGAATTAGAGCGTGCAAAAGTACGGGTTGTTGCAGAAACAGCAGCGCGGCAACGCGGTGAGGGCATTGCAGCAACAGATGAAGCAGGAATGAAAGCAGCAGAATTAGTTCTCGATGAAGGGGCAGCAGATCCAAGTAACTTATTCGCTGCACAGACACTTCTTGAGGACCATGCAGTTGAAGGTTCCATGCATATTGTTAGAGAATGTAGTGGGGTTAGGTGGGAACATAATGCTCCAGTTCGAATTGGTGCTAGAATGGCGCGCCCAGAAAAGGCGGCTCATAGGCTGATGAAGACCTCAGTCAACGCCCTCTTCCCAATTGGGGCCGAGGGCGGACCACAGAGGTTACTTTCTGTTGCTTCAGGAAGAGGGAACCTGCGTGTATCAATGGGCGTAAGAGAGTGTACCAAATGCGGCAAGCCATCGCCTTTTACTAGGTGCCATCATCGATTAGATTCATCAGATCCTAATTCTAATTGCAATGGCAGAACATTATCTAAAAAAACAAATAATGACAAAAGACGCCGCCAAGGGGAACTTCAAAGCATCTCGCTTAGACATTTATTGGAGTCAAAAATTGAGGAACTAGGCATTGACGTCCTACCTAAAATCAAGTGTGTAAAAGGTTTGAATTCAAAGGGGCAAACTCCAGAACCAATTGAAAAAGGTATATTGCGAGCCCGTCATTCTCTCCCAGTCTTTAGAGATGGGACCATTAGATTTGATATGTCTGACATTCCAGTTACTCATTTCCGCCCTTGCGAAATTAGTACTCCTTGGGAAAAATTGTTTGAATTAGGTTATCATTTTGATATTGAGGGCAAACCACTTGAATCAGATACTCAAATCCTAGAACTATTCCCTCAGGATTTCATTCCAAGTACAAAAGGCATCGAACATTTTCTCAATACTTGCAATTATATTGATGAATTATTGATTAGATTCTATAAAATGGAGCCTCATTACAATGTAAAAACATCTGCTGATTTAGTTGGTCAAATGACAATAGCATTAGCCCCTCACACATCAGGTGGGGTACTGAGTCGAATCATTGGTTTCACAAAAGCTTCAGGTGGTTATGCGCATACACTATTCCATGCGGCAAAACGTAGAAACTGCGATGGAGATGAAGATAGTCTCATGTTATTGCTGGACGGTTTGCTTAATTTTTCTAAAGAGATTCTCCCTGCAAATAGAGGTGGTAGGATGGATGCACCATTAGTTCTTACAACGAGGTTAATTCCTTCTGAACTAGATAAAGAAGCCCTCAATGTTGATTCTGCTTGGTTTTATCCACGTTCATTTTACGAGTCCACTTTGGAAATGTTAGATCCAAATGATATAGGTGACCGCATGGATATTGTCGATAAGAGAATTGGAACAATAGGGGCTTTGCGTGGGTATGGCTTCACACATGATTTGACATCACTAGATGCAGGCCCTTCAAATTCAGCCTACAAGATATTAGAAACGATGGTAGACAAGTTGAACGCACAAATTGCTTTAGCTCAAAAGTTGCGCGCAGTGAATGTTGAAAAAGTTGCATCTTCAGTAGTGGAAAGCCATTTCTTTCCTGACTTACGTGGTAATTTATTGGCATTTACAAGGCAGAAAGTTCGTTGTGGCCGTTGCGGAGAAAAATACCGGCGAGTTCCACTTGCAGGTAAATGCATCAAGCAATCAAAGGTGGCTTCTGGTGCAGCGGCACTAATTAGAGGAGGTGCTGATACACAATGCGGCGGCAACCTGATTATGACTGTTTCAGAAGGGGCTGTTAGAAAATATGTCAAGGTTGCAAACCATGTAATGGAAACATATGGTACTTCAGAATACACGCAGCAAAAATTTGCTGTATTAGCTGGGTCACTTGATAGTCTATTCAAGAACGATAGGATCAAGATTTTTACCTTAGATGACTTCATCTAATTATCTTCTATTTTGTTCGAACCTCGGAACAATGGGCGGTAATTACCCTTTATTCTGAAGGTTGATATCCATATTCCCTTCATTATTTGTTTATAGAATCTCCACCAAGAACCAATGGTTTGGAATGGATGAATGAAAAACCGGAGTGGGTTATTCCATCCTTTAATTGGATACATCAACTGCCCAAGTAATCCATCTGGCAAAAAATCATCAACACCGTATATTTCAGGTCGTTTGTCATTTGGCACGTAATAGGTTCCAAAGATAATATCCCACAGTGGAAGAAAACCAGAGTAGTTTGAACAGTGGGCAACTTTCTCATTAACATGATGCCAGTGATGGAATTCAGGGGTTGGAATTAGACGTTGTAATGGTCGTAACTTCCAACTAACATTAGCATGAAGAAATAATCCAGTAATAATTTGTAGTGCAGCAATAATACCAGTTGTTTCTATTTCAAATCCTGCAAATACTAAGAAAAAGAATCCTGGTCCAACAAATGCGAAATCCATGGGGTGAAGTCTAAACCCACTAATCCAATCCATATGTTCCGGTGAATGATGAATTGCATGAAACTTCCAAAGTTCAGGAACTTCATGATACCAGCGATGAGCCCAATATCCAACGAAATCGAATAGAACAAATGCAACTATTGGTTGAATATAATCAGGAATCATATCAACTATTCCAAAATATCCAACTACTAGTCCAAGTACCCAAGTGAAAGAAAAGAAACTAACGATGACTGCAAAAATCACACCAAATATATTGAGTAGTGGTTGTGTAAGCGCATATGTCAAATCAAGTTTCCATTTTGCACGTCTAACTTTCTGCCCCTTGTGCCGTGGGAATATTTTTTCCATTGGAACAACTAGGATGAAAACTAGTATTACTATAAATAGAGATTCAAATTGATAGTACAATAGTGAAAAACCAATTATTGACAGAATCACAATTCGCCCAAGTAATACCCAAAACCATGATGGCTTATCCAAAGTATCTAATCCAACAAAAACATAACCACAATCTTTGATTTCAATTGCTTCTAAATTATCCATCAATGGAGTCAGTGGTTCATTCTGATTAATCATAAACAATAGCTCCGTGTGCCAACAATATTAGAAATCCTCATCATCATCTTTCATTCGCTCCCAAAGGTCACCTACGACTCTAATGTCTTTGTCAACTTTCGCTTCTCCTTGAAGTTCTGAGACATCTCCTTTACCCAATTTTTCATCTTCATCTATCTCTTCTTCAGGCGGCAAATCTTCTTCATTCTCATCAGTTGATTCTGCAAATCGCTTTCTCATTTCCTCTCTATCTTCAGAAGAACCACCTAATTCAAGTTCGAATGATTCAACAGCGGCCTCACCACCATCATCCATTTGTTTATGCAAGGTATCCCATTCCTCTTTGTGCCGTTGTTTGTGTATGGGTAACTTTCTAGCCAATATTTTTGCACGTTTCCATCTTCGGAACGCTTGATCAGTTAGTAGAATAATTCCTCCTATAATATTGGCAACAATATATCCTGTAACGGTATGAGGTGCGTAAATCCAATACATCATTGTAAATTCGCCTTCTACAATTTCTGCAGCATCCTCCCAAACAATATGGCTCCCATTTTCATCATAAAACCGAATTTCTAATTCATATTCCCCTGGGGGGATTTCTTCATTTAACTTCGAACAATCACCAAGCACCCCATAATACTCCAATTCGGGAGAAGGTTCCCAAGGCTCGGACCCGCTAGATGAGATACTACTAGAATCATCAGCAGTTAGTCTCTTTTCTTTATCCCATAAAGTCCAACCAATGTAATAATCGTCTTGATTTGAATCAGAAACATAAACCTCGCAAATAACTTCGAAAGGCACAGATGAGCCCATAATATCTGGGACAGTCATTTCGTAATATTCTCGATAACCACCATTTTCAGAAAGAACGGGTTGAGGAGTCCCCATAGGTGATAAAGAGAACCAAATAAGATTCAGAATTAACCAAGTAATGAGTGCAGCCCATGGCTTGATTGGCCCGGTTAGGTCCTTTTTTTTCTTGGGCCGCTGTTTCAATTGACCCCCTCCATCAATAGTTGGAGTACTTCATCCATCCATTTTAGTTTCCTTAATTTGAGTACAGGTTCTGTAACTCCAGTCCAACGCCCTATCGAATTACTTTGGAATCCTAATAGTGTAATGTTACTCATTGGCACCCCGCAAGCAACAACAATACACACTGCTCTGTCACCATCAGTAAAACCCCCAGGATTTTGCATGCCATTAATGTCCTCGGGACATTGATGGGTAATGATTAGTGTTTCACAATGAGCATCTAAAATGGGTAGCAATGACTTCCATTCATCTTTGTTATCTCCGTGTGCGTGAAGGGCAAAGGGAATTGCTTTCCTGCCCGCATTAAGAGTGGCATCTCCGCCATCCCCATCAGATACCACTAAAGCAAGTCTTTTCCAAACCGATTCAGAAAGATCTTCAGGTAGTTCATCTAGTACCCCAACACTGCCATCTGCAGCTACAAAAAGGCAATCACCATCTAATGACAAAATATCAGATGGCTCAACAGCAGCGCCTAGAATCACAACTTGATGAACACCCACAAAACGCCGTTTTAATCTTTCAACAGCATTATTTGTTGACAAAAAGTTAGTAGTGGCAAGGGCCAGATCATTGGCACTTTCCCGGTCAGATGACACGTCCCATTCAAAGTCTGAACGGATTAGATTTTGAATTTCTATCAAGGCAGAATTGGCTGCTTCCAAGTTACCATCAAGGTGGCCAGCCATACTCTTCCCCATCCCCCCGTTATCCTCAGAGTTCAAGAACCCCAGCGAAGGTCCCTCCTTGTCAATGCCACTACCGCGCCGCCCCCCCACTATCGACTCGCCCTCACTTTTAGCGCGATTTCCTTTTCTCCCCCAAGGAGAAGATTGGCTCAAGGGATTATTACTTGACAATGGGATTGAACTTGATACTTTGATTGAAGGGGAATGGGTTGAACCCATTAGGATTCGAGGAACACAGCGAATGCTACAGTCTATTCAATTAGATGAAGGGGTAGATTCTGTAACTAGGCATGACATTCACGAATCTTATGGGCAGATGGTTGAAGGCTTAGGATTCTATTATGCAATGCTAGTTGTATGCTCCTCTTTTGATGAAAGGTTAGTTAAGAGATGGGTAGAGGGTGAAGCTAGTCGTGCTGACAAAATTCTTGGAGAATTAACAGACAATGAAACATTTGAGTTAGTTGCTAAAACATATCTTTCTGATATTCGAATTAAAACAGAGGAAACCGCAGGAATTTCCATTCATACCCGTAGAACTACAAAAATAGTGTATGAAATCCCAATGCTTGATTTTATTGAAATATCTCCACGAATTACAGGACATTATTGGAATCTTGTTAATCGTCCAATATTAGATGGCTGGGTGACAATGGATGAAGCTAGCGGGGAGAATTCTCAACAAAGATTAGCGAGGTTAATCAAAGAAAGAATCCGAGAAGTATTGGTTGATAGATGTAAAATAAATATGGATAAAATGGACGATGAATTTACGGCTAAATTTGCGGACCCAGTTGGAAAAATGGTTGCTGAATTACAACTTCAAAAGAGTCATGATATCGAAATATCTGCAGTCCATCAAGGAGATTGGCCTCCATGCATGACTTCTGTAATTTCTGATTTAGCCCAAGGGGAAAATGTCAATCACGCCGGCCGCAGATTCCTTGCCAACATGTGCCGTTCACTTGCTTTATCAGTAGAAGAAGCCCAATCCTTTTTCGTTAATGCGCCAGATTACAATGAGGGGACAACACGCTATCAATTAGGGCACCTGTATGAAGGAGAATATACTCCTGAGAAATGTTTGACCCTAAAACTTCACGCAAGGTGCCCAATTGACCAAGGTTTAGTCACTGAACGGTTATGTGGATTTGAATGGCTAACACATCCACTCAAATTTGTACGCGCTAAGCAGCGTCGCAGAGCCCGTGACGAACCCCTCCAACCGGTTGCAGAAGTGCAGGAAAATGCAAGCACCCCCTCTCCAGTACTCTCACAGGACAATGATTCATAGAGAGGCAGCGTACCTGAGGGTTCAGAGAAGGCGGGTGGTATAGTATGACAAGAACACTAGTTCTCTCCGTTGACCGCGACGATGACCTCGGCAAAAAAGCAGGTATTCGTGGCCCAGTAGTCGGCAGAAAAGAGGTTCTAACAGCTGCTTTAAGGCTTGGAATTGCAGATCCTGAAGAAAGTGACACTAATGCTATTTTAGGCGCTCTTCATTTACATGATCAACTAAAAGAGAATGCAGAATCTAATGACGCCGTTGAGATTGCGGTGTTAACAGGTGACGAGCGCGTAGGTATTCGCTCTGACCGTGCGATTGCAAGACAATTGGAAGAAGTGATAGAAAAATTCCAACCAGATAGAGGTAGCATGGTTACAGATGGTGCTGAAGATGAGAGTATTTTACCAATCATCCAGTCTCGCTTGAATATTGATCATGTGCAGAAAATCATTGTTCGCCAATCAAAAGGAATTGAAGGGACTTACTATTACATTGTCAAAGCTATCGAAGATGAGAAGTGGAGAATGAAACTATTAGTTCCACTTTCAGTATTTTTGATGCTCATAGGCCTCGGCATGATATTGCCTAATGGTGGAATCATCATTGGTATGATGCCATTATTCATTGGAATTTATTTGATGGCTAAAGGGCTTGGCGCTGAACAACATCTGAATAGAGTGATGAGAGATATGAGGGAAAATGCAGATGCTGCGATGATATCTTCTATTTTATGGGCCGCAATGGTATTTTTCTCGATATTCGCTATAGCCGAAGGGTTACGCGTTTATTCTACAAGTATGGCATCTTCTCCAGTACCTGGTGGATTAGAAATAGTACTCTTAGTTTTACAAGGAGCCCTGACATGGATTGTGTTGGCCTTCCTGACGCTCTCCCTCTCTCTTTTGGTATTAAGGATGAAGAAGGGTACATTCAGTGGCCGCACGGTTCAAATCATTGCTTTTGGAATTGTCATTTGGACCATCTGTAGTGCAGGATTAAAGATGTCATTACAAGTTCTTCACTCAACTTATTCTCTTGATCCAGCAACCCTGTGGGAGGATTGGGATCAAGCATTAGGGGCTCTAGTCTTGTTTTGGGCTGTAAGAATTGTAGTTCAGTCAATCAGTGAGAGACAAGAAACTTCTGGCCATTATTGGGGTATTTGATTTCAGAAGCCTTGGTTAGGTGGCTGTTGGCCACTAATTGGCGGCAATAATCCACCTTGCTGTATTGGTTGTTGGATGATTGGTTGTTCTGTGGTATACGCTGGATGAACTCCGCCAGCGACTGTAGGTGCTCCCTGAACAGGAGCGGGTATTCCTCCAACTTGTTGGAAGGTTCCATCACTTTGTTGAACCATCATCACTCCTTGCTGAGCCTTGTTGTCCTTGAGTGTGAAGATGAAGATCACACCTAATCCGATTACACAGAATGAACAGCAAAAGCCCATCATGCCACCAAATATACTCATTACACCGCCGATATCTACTGCCATTTTTGTTACGACAACTGAACCAGTACCGTTGAATTCAACTTCCCAAGTGCCTGGTGTGTACACTGAAACCTGACCAACATATGTGTGGCTCGGCCAATCATAGTAGCCACAGTCATTGGGTTCTTCTTCACAAGGGATGAAGCGGTTATCTAAATCTCCTCCAACAAGATCAACGTCAACAGATGCCCCCTCTTCAACAAAAATGAGGTACGTATCCATGACCTCAAAATTACCTTCATAAGTATCAGGGGCAGTACCATTCCACATTTCAACTCCATTAGGATTTTCAGCAAGGTCAGATACCGTCGAACTTCCTCCAGCAACTGCTAGGATGACACTACCGATGAGTAATGCAACCCCAAACCCAAGAGTCAACTTCGTTACTATGTGCATAATACACCATTCAATGCGGTGGCTTTTGAGGGTTTGGGCGGGTAATTTGTAGCCTCATGTTTCAAACATGGCCTCATTCATACAATTAGGACAAGTCACCTTGATTGGACGAATAGCTGGAATTCCTAGAGGCGCACCACAGTGTGGGCAAAGAATAGCCTGCTCCACGTTTGCTTGCCTAGATTGTCCATCATGACTTGGGTCGTAACGAACACGATAGCGATGTGCATCTTGTAGGTAATTTGGTTGTTGGCCAGTTACTGTAGTGTCCTCAGTTTGGCTTTGGGGGGTGATCATTTCATCATGACTTGGATTACTAATTGTGGAAGTTCCACCCTGTTGGTAAACACGCAATTGTTCTTTCACTTGATCAACTGTAACGTTATTTTCCCGTGCAATACGGTCTAAACTCAACAATCTATCATATTCATCCATCTTGGTTAGTTCATCCAAGACGGTGTTACTGAGTTGTGCCATATTTGACCTCCAGTGCGCCCAGTGTCATCAAGGTTCGCACGTGTTGTGGGTATTGATGATTCAGGTTTACATGGATACATTTGATTCAAATAGGTTGGGTAGTCCGGCCCGCTTCGAGGAGATAATGTATGAGCCTTCTAGGAGCACGAAAAAAGACAGAGACAAATCAAAAGAGCAGACCTTCCAAAAGGATAGCACGCGAGATTCGCAAGCTAACTTGTGGCCAAGTCATGTTGGCTGCCCACGAGGTTGATGAGATGGATTCCATCGATGCTGTTGTGAAGTTGATTACGGCAAAGGATTGGGACCATGTCATGGTCACCGATGAAGTCGGTAGTTTAGTTGGCCGTGTCCATGCAGTTGATTTGTTGAAACTCATCATGAATAAGCGCATTAACCGCGATATTTTTTGGATGGAGGCAGTACCAATTCTTCAAGCCGTGACTCAGCCCCCATTACAAGTTAAAACAACAACTCCACTTATGGTGGCAGCAACTCTGATGTTAACTCACGACCTCAACCAAATTGCAATCACAGATGCCAATGGTGTGCTAGTTGGACACGTGTCTCATGCAGTAGTAGCAAGGCATTTACCACGATTTTTGCTTTAATTAAGTACTAATTTCTCTTTGAGGAAACCAACAATTAGCATCGCTAATTTGTCTAATGGAGTTTTTTCTGATTTGATTGTCACAGAAGTTTTCGCTTCTGTCCCAGAGTTGCGAATACCAATACTCACCCGTTCTCCATCATTACTCCCTTCCAATAATAGTAGACTAGTTTCACCAGCAATGTTTTGTCGGTTTAGAGTAGCAGCAGGTAACTCACTTTCAATGAGTGTTACAACTTCATCTGCAAGATTATTTTTTCCATCCCATAAGCTGCGATCAGTTCCTTTTACTGATTGGCGTGTCTTCCAACCTCTAGGGATTGAAGTTCTACCACTACCAAGTTTTGCACGTGCATAGAGTTGAGCTAGTAATGTTGCAGCCCCATCTCCTGCAAGGCCCCAACAATTATTTTTGTTCGGATGAGGTACGGGCATTACGATATGTCCCGAATCCTCACACCCACAAATTACAGGCATTGAATCCTGATGAATCAGTTTTCTTGGGTTGCCAACATTTGTGCTAAGGGCGGCTGAAAGCCAACGATCACCAATAGCGGTTTGGAGTGTATTAATCCCAATATTTTCACAAGTTGCAGGTAGGAATAGGTCAGATTCAATACTGTGTGCTAAGGCAAAATCATCATTTTCGCCACCCAATTGTGAATTTAACCAATCAAAAGCCATTTGGTCCCCATCAACGATTTTTATTCCCTTTGCTGTTGCTTCTAGTAATAGACAACGGTCTCCATCTCCATCTAATGCAGCAGCAACAAGTTGGCCATCAGACCAGGGGGCCATTCCATCATTAGCACGTAATCTATTGCCTATTTCTTCAAGTAGTGCATGACTTTGCTCACTTTCCATAAGTTCGTGATTGCTCCATGAATCAGTAGAATTGAATTCTCCGGCTCCACAATTTTCGTTGATTGGTTTATTTCTGCTAGAAACTTCTTCACATAATAGTCCACGACGTGTTAATCCAAAAGATAACCAATCTGTTGCAGCGCCCCCGCTACAATCTAGAATTAATCCTTGTTCACAAACAGAATCTGAAAGGCAGTCTAGACTAACTTCAACGGTACTTGAAACCAAATTCAACCAACTCTTGAGGTGCTTTCTGTAGGCCCGCATGCCATCGAATGGTGGTAGTTTTTCACTATTTTCAACAGGTGTGCTAATTGGTTCAGAAGAATAAGTCCATGCTTTCTTTGAAATCAAGTCTTCAAATTCAGGCATTGATTTGTATCCATTGCAATCGAATAATTTCACACCAGAATCAGAGGCTGGATTGTGACTTGCAGTAATCATCATCCCTGCATCGGCATTGAGTAGTAGCAGACAGTGATGTAGGCCTGGCGTAGGGACCTCCCCTACACGTTGAGTCCTACAACCAGATTGAGAAAGTCCATTTTCAATTTCATCAACAATTTCTGCATTTCCATCTCGCCTGTCCCACCCAATCACAACAAGCGGCTTCTTCTTATCTTGTTCAGAATCACCTACAATTACAGAACCACTAGAATACCCGATAATGTGTGCCAAAGCCGGTGAAAATTCACGTTGCAAAATCAATTTTTCAATTGGATTTTCAGAGTCAAGACATTTGCCGATTTTACCTCGGATTCCATCAGTGCCATGCAATCGCTCGCCAACCATTGGCCTCACTCCTTTATGGTCGAGCCAGTAGCGTGAGCTCCACTAATTGTTAGGTTCGGCCAAATTAGAGAATCACTTCCAATTATGACACCAGGGTTGGTTACTACATTGCAACCAATAGCTACATTATCGCCTAGAATCGCTCCAAACTTTCTAAGTCCACTATCTACGTCATTTCCTTGTAAACCCCTGACAATAACAGAACGTTCGTCATTTCTTAAGTTGGATAATTTACAGCCTGCCCCTAGATTCACTCCGCATCCAAGAATAGAATCTCCAACGTAATTGAAATGGGGGGCTTTAGCCCCTGGCATCAACAGAGAATGTTTCACTTCTGATGCGTGTCCAACAACAGCGTCACAACAAATCCATGAATATGGTCGAATGTATGCAGTATGTCTAATTTCAGCATTGGGTCCAATATAACAAGGACCTTCCAACCTCACCCCTTCCCCAATGATTGCCCTATCATCTATACAGACTGGCCCTTTTGAGTCATCAATAGATATTGAATCTGATAGGGAATCTGGAACAAGGTGACCAAATTGTTCAAGCAATTTGTTAAGTTGAACTTTGAGGGAATTTTCATTTGTAGGATCAATAATAGTCCAGACAATTTCATCTTGTTCTGGCAATTGCGGAATAAATCCGGAGTATTCATTTCGCTTTGTCATACTGGGCCATAATTTGGGCGCAGTAAGATTCGCTAATGGAACCGCCATGTTTCGCCGAAGGGCACATCATGCTTGATGCTTTCACTCGTCGATAATGGTTGGAGCAGAGGATAAAACCGCATCACTGCATCCCGAAGCGAACTGTTTGAAGTTCTCATTGAACATCATTGCAAGTTTGTCGGCGGTTTCATCATATTCATCCGCATTTCCCCATGTTGCTCGAGGTTGTAGAATTTCAGAAGGAACTCCTTCGCATGTTGTAGGGATTTTGAATTGGAATCGTTCATCGGTGATGAATTCTACATTGTTGAGAGAATTATCTAATGCAGCGTTCAATAGTGCTCGCGTCCATCTAATTTTAATTCGATCACTATTGCCATACCCCCCTGCAATCCAACCTGTGTTAAGTAGCCAACAAGATGCATTATTTTCAGCGACTTTCTTTGAAAGTAGATTA
>DASCSU010000036.1:0-14189 GCA_034399495.1 Candidatus Thalassarchaeaceae archaeon | reverse complement strand
ATGTCTTGGTCAACCATTTCCAAGGGTGATTACTTTGCTTGCATACTACTCTAGCGTATGTTCCAACCCAGATTTTCATCCACAACCATCCGAGCCATCCGTGTAGGAAGTTTGCTTTTCCAGCGTCACAAATCAGTAATTGACCACCGGGCTTCAATACCCGCATCATTTCCACAAGTCCTTTGCGTTTATTTTGGAAATCACGGAAGGAGAAAAGACAGCATACAACATCAAAGGTGTTGTCGGGTAGGGGGATTTCTTCCGCTGTCCCCTCAACGAAATGCGCATCATTTTCGCCCCTCTTGCTACGCGCTTTGTTAACACGCCCTCGCGCCACCTCGAGCATGGCGGTTATCGGGTCAAGGCAGGTGACTTGGCAACTCTCAATTCGTTCAGCAAACGTTCCAGGACCACATCCGATTTCGAGAACTGATGAGTTTGCAGGGATGAGTGCTCTGACGCCCTTGCGCCATCGCTGGTCTTGACCAAGTGTTGCAAAGCGGTTAATTCGGTCATAAACAGGTATAGTTGCCTCTAAATTGTCCTGCAATTCGGACCATTCTGGGTCTCCTATGTGCTCGCTATCCACTGTACTCCCCGAGCCATCGGTCACGGGCTCTATGTTTGAACGCAACGGAATGGTCCTGTCTCCATTTAGGTTAGACTCATAAACCGTTCAACAGTCGCCCATTCACCCATAGGGTGGTATTATGTCACGTGAGGAAGTTTTACGTTCAATTAAAGATGCTGAGGGCAAAGCGGCTGAACACATTGCAAAGGCTCATACTGATGCATCTGCTATTGTTGCAAAAGCTAGAGTTGATGCATCTACAATCATTGCTGAAGGTCGCAGTGAAGCCGAAAATAATGCTGGAAAAATAGTAGATAAGGCTCGCTCCGCTGCAGATAAAGCTGCTAGTAAAGTACAAAAAAAGGGAGAAAAGGAACTTGAAGCAATCCGTGCTGGTGGTGAAAGCAACCGTGGCTCGGCTGTAGATTTGGTCTTGAACTCATTTAGGGCATGAGAAATTATCATTGTAGGTGAGAATTTTGGGTAAGTTGACAACTCAAGGAATGTCCCGCCTAACTGCCGCGGGTGTCATTTCTAAAGTCAACGATGCAGTCCAATCACTGGCAGATATCAATGCTGTTCATCTTGTTGATTACAGCGGAATAGAGGATGGTTTCTCACTTGGTTCTCCAACGGATGATTCTCCAGTTGTGGGGCGTGGCCTGAATCTCTTCCGCAGCGCCGCATCTCAGATTGAAACTGGCGATACAAAGGTGCTTTTTGCTTCAGACTCTATTCGTTTGAAGATGGCAGCCGATTTGCCATCTTTAGTAGAAGAAATGCTCGGCCACTTGGATCGCTTAGGGGATATCAGTTCAGAACTTGATACAATAAGCGATGAAATGTCTATTCTAGAAATGTTGTTGCCCTTAGGTCTTGACTTAGATTTACTTTCAGGCTATGATTCAATTGTTAGTTTTGTTGGCACCATTAAGGATGTAGCAATTGCCAAAGCTGCTGCCGCTGGAGCAGGCGAAGCATTCATTTCAGTAGGGAAACCAAATATCGTGGCGGTGTTTTCAAAGAAGGAATTTTCTTCAGAGGTACAATCATCACTTGATGATGGTGGATTTACAGCACTAATGGTCCCAGAGGGTTCTGGTTCAATATCTAGTACGTTGAAGGTCTTGACAGAAAAAACAGAGTCTCTGACCTCCGAGCGCAATGATTTACAAGCAGAGTTAGATGATTGGGCTCGAAATAATGGCACAACATTGCTAGGTGGAATTGAATTGCTTGAGCGTGATATAGCACTGGCAAACGGAGCAGTCCGTCTAGCCGTAAGTGAGCATGCTTTCGTAATAGATGGCTGGATTGAATCAATACGGGAAGCCGAAATACGTGCAGCACTAGCAGACACCTGTCTTCATGTTGATATTGAGAAATACAAAGTTGTACCAGGTGGAGGTGGCCATGGGCATCACGATGAGGGTGCAGAACTGCCTCCAATTAAGTTCGCTGAGCGCAATGTGTCCAAGCCATTTGAGTTAGTAGTTGATATGATGGGTAGACCAGCATATCGTAAGGTGGATCCAACTCTTTTCATGTTCTTCACTTATCCCTTATTCTTTGGTTTAATGCTTGGAGATATGCTATATGGGATTGGTACACTTGCACTTGCTTACGCACTTTATCAAAAGATTGGCCATACTGATCAAGGATTACTAGCATCTAAGTTGCTGATGTATATTGGTATTTCAACGGTATTTTTCGGATATATTTTTGGTGAATTTGCTGGATTTGAAATACTTCCACATTATGCTTGTGATGCAGTTGCAACTCATGGTATGAGTGAAGCAGTAGCTACTGGTTGCCACTGGTCTCCAAGTCACGCGCCCGCATGGGCTTCTTGGCCTAGTCACCTATATCCGCACGGTGGGGAATTCCACTGGTCTACCAATGATATGTCTCTATTCTCATTTATTGGGGTGTCACATGGTCTACCATTCGGCCTCACTCTTGGCTACCCATTCCACAGAGTTAGTTCAGATTTGATGAATCTCATTCTGCTTTCAATCTACATAGGCGTAGCTCACATTTTGTTAGGTCTCTTCATTGGATTTAGAGATGTAATGGTTGTTGGGGACAGCCATGGGAACCGTGGCTTTGTTACTGCCTTCTTTGACAAGGGTTCTTGGATTGCAATTACTACTGGTGGCTTCTTATTGGCCTACGCATATATGGTTGTCAGCTCAGGTGCCCATTCTAGCGATGGTTACCTAGATTTCCTTTCTAGTATGATGACTATTGGAGGGGGCGTTCTTGCCGCTGGAATCCTCATGTTATTCTATGCCACTTGGAAGTTCCATGGTTATCCAATGGGTATCAGTGCTATTCTTTCTCTCATTGAACCATTTGGAATTATCAGCAACGTCATTTCATACATGCGTATTGCATTAGTTGGTTTGGTCGGAGTGAAAATTGCTGAATTAGGCAATGTCTTGTTTTATGGAGATGCACACGAAGGTACGGGAATGCTTGGGGCAATTGATTCAATGGCGCATCACGGAGTTGAAGGTATGATGGCATGGGCTGTATTCATTCCATTTATTCTCGCAATATTAGTCAAGTTGTTTGGAAAGCGCCTACCACGGGAGTTGAGTGGATTCAACATGTGGATTGGTGCTGGAATGACGGGGTTATTCGGCCTCTTCTTCACCGGTGCCGAATATCTTGATTTGGCAGTGGTCTTGTTAGTAAGTGCGGTCTTTACTGCTATCATAATGCGTAAAAATGAGTTTGCAGTTGTAAAGGTTGCAACGACCTTCTTCATGTGTTCATTCTTTGTAGGGGCCTTCTTTGGTGGCGGCTCCTACTCGGTGATGATAATGTTCTTTGCTTGGCTTGGTATCCAAGCATTTGCCTGGGTGTTAGGAGTTTTCAGTCCAAATATCCACACCGCTCGTCTTCACCTCGTCGAGTGGATGAAGCAATTTTACGAGGTGGCCGGAGAGGTCTTTGCACCCTTTGGGTTCAATCCGCGGTATGTTGAGGCCGAGTGATATCAAATTCCAAACAGAAAATTGTAGGAAAAAAATGGAGGAATGAAAAAATGAATGTAAGAACATTGAATATGGGATTGTGGATGCTTGTCGGAATGGCTGCAGTTGTCCTTTTTATGGACACTGTTGCTGCTGCTAAGGCAGATGCAATTGCGAATGGAACAGGGTACAGCTGGGGTATGCCTCTAGGTGCAGGTATTGCACTTGGGTTTGCTGGGGTTGGAACTGGAATCAGCCAAGGGCAAATTGGTGCAGCAGCCGTTGGAATGGTAGCTGAAGATAGCGGAAAACTAGGTATTGCTATCTTGTTTACTGCTCTACCTGAGACCATTGTGATCCTTGGATTCGGTGCAATCTTCGCTATGTGAGATCGCCGGTGAATGAAATTCCCGGAGGATTAAGCATGTCGTTAGATGCATTAGCGAGTGAAATCGCAACTGCGGCAAAGAAGGAGGCGAAAGCCATCACCAGTGACGCAGAGGCTGAAGCAAAGAGTATTCTTGATGATGCCAAAGCAGTTGCTGCGGCTTTTCACGACGACGCAGTCGTACGTGCTGAGCGAGAGAGTACACAGATTGAGACTGAAAGTGTTGCTTCGACCCGTCAAGCTAACCAGAATGCCCAACTAGTCGCTAAGCGCGAAGAGTTGGATGCAACATGGGCGGCTGCAAAGGGAGAAGTGGCATCTGCAAAGTTATCAGGTCGTACTGACCTACTGAAGCATCTTGTGTCAGAGGCGAAGAAAGATGCAGAGAAGAATATGATTCTCTGCCCAGTAGCCCTTGACCGAGCAGCATTGGAGAAGGCCGGTACAGGTTTTGACATTGGAGACGATGTTAGTGGTCTTGGCGGCTTTGTTCTGCAGACAGAGGATGGAAGCGTAGTTCTTGACTATCGCTTCGATGGCCGTTTAGAAGATGCCTGGAGCAAAACGCTCTCATCTGTGAGTACAACACTTTTTGGTGATGCCTAATTTTGGAGGTTGAATAAATGGCAATGATGGCAAAAGGTGGTTCAAATTGGGCCTACGCTGCAGCTCGTAGTAAGACGAGAAAGGCGAACCTGATTGATGCTACCCGTATGCGGCAACTGCTACAGCAGGAGCCAGATGCCATCGCTGCTAGCATCGCTGAGTTTGGATACCGTTCAGAAATGGATGAGTATGCAACTAGACTCAGTGGTGCCGACCTCATCGAGGCCGCTCTAAACCACAACATGGACCGAGACTTAGCGCAAGTACTCGGATATTGCCAAGGCAATTTGAAGGAAGTAGTGTCAATTTACGTTGACCGTTTCGGCTATCAGAAGGCTAAAACCGTTTTGAGAGCAGTTCGAAGTGGCGTAGATTACGAGACTGTCGCCCATCAAGTATTGCCTGAAGAAAATGAAGAAAATAATAGATGGCTAGAAATCGTCAAACAAAGTGAAGATTTAGGAGATGTAGTATCTGCTTTGAGTGGTACTCGCTATGGTCGAGCACTATCTGGTTTAGATTCCAGTGCATCACTTATGCAGATGGAAGATGCTCTAGATGCTCATTACTACAAAACATCTCTAGAAACATTACCTAGTACGAACTCACTACTTTCACGTTACCTAAGAGCAGAAATTGATCATCGGAATGTAATTAATCTTTTCAGATCGATACGTCAGGGAATTTCAGTTGAACAACGTAGTGCATTGATGATTAAAGGAGGGAAGTTGAGTGCTGCTACTCTCCGTCAAGCAGAGCAGGCTTCAGATGGAGATGCTTTGTTAGAGGTATTACGCCGTGCTAATGGATTTGATGAAACGGGTATGGAGGAGGCACTTGCAACTTCAAATGAACATGGAACATTGGACCCCATAGTGGGTATTGTTACAGACCAGCGCATGAAATTATTGCGCAAGATGTCTTTACTAAATCCGGTTTCAGCATTCCCAGTCATCCATTACATAGAGAGCAAAGTCACAGAAATTCGCAACTTGCGACTTTTAGCACGTGGGAAAGCGGCAGGACTTGGACTTGATGTTCTTGAAGCACATTTATTGATTTGAGGTGAAATGATGGAGATTGCAGTAGTAGGCACACAAACATTCACCCTTGGGTTCCAACTTGCGGGAGTTACTCGCATACTAAACCCACCAAATGATGAGGAGATGCAGAGGGATCTGCGTCAACTCTTAACTGACAAGGAGGTGGGTATTGTTGTAATTGATGCTGCCGACCTTCTCAAAATGCCCGACAGGCTTCGCATCCAGCTGTCGGATAGCATATCCCCGACGTTTCTTGGCATCGGCACCGAGCAGGATAACACCCTGCGGGAGCAAATCAAGAGCGCCATAGGCGTCGACCTCTGGAAGTGAAACTCAAAAAATAGTAAAAGGAAGTGAATAAATGAGCGAAAAAGGAAGAATATACAGAATATCAGGACCTGTTGTAACGGCGATTGGATTAGATGCGAAAATGTACGATGTAGTGCGAGTAGGCGATGAAGGTTTAATGGGGGAAGTCATTGAATTGCATGGTGAAAAAGCAGTTATTCAGGTGTATGAGGATACATCTGGGGTGCGTCCCGGTGAGCCTGTGGTCAACACTGGCCTCACCCTTGCGGTGCAACTTGGCCCCGGTTTGCTAACCCAGATTTATGATGGGATTCAGCGCCCTCTCCCTGTTATGCAGGAGAAGATGGGTACTTTCATCACCAGAGGTGTTGATGCTGATGGGCTAAACCAAGAGAAGAAGTGGAAATTCGAGCCAACTGCGAAGAAAGGCGACAAGGTCGAAGGTGGTCAAACAATTGGAACAGTTCAGGAAACTGAAACTATTGTACACAAAATCATGATTCCTCCAAACACCAGTGGTACTGTCAAGAGTATCAAGGATGGCGACTTCACAGTCTCTGAGACTGTTTGTACTTTGGATGATGGGACAGAGATTGCAATGATGCAACGTTGGCCAGTCCGTGCCCCTCGCCCTTACAAGCAGAAGTATGCACCAGACACTCCACTAGTTACTGGTATGAGAATTCTCGATTTCCTCTTCCCACTTGCAAAGGGTGGTGCAGCAGGTATCCCTGGGCCGTTCGGTTCTGGAAAGACAGTAACTCAGCAGTCGCTTGCAAAGTATTCTGATGCACAAATCGTGGTTTACATCGGATGCGGCGAGCGTGGAAACGAGATGACTGAAGTGTTAGATGAGTTCCCTGAACTTATTGATCCAAACACCGGCAAGCCACTGATGAATAGAACAGTGATGATTGCAAACACTTCGAATATGCCTGTGGCTGCACGTGAAGCATCTGTATATACTGGAATCACAATTGCAGAGTATTTCCGTGACATGGGTTACGATGTCGCACTGATGGCTGATTCAACTAGCCGCTGGGCAGAAGCAATGCGTGAGATTTCCTCTCGTCTTGAGGAAATGCCAGGTGAGGAAGGTTATCCTGCTTATCTCTCTAGTAGATTAGCAGAGTTCTATGAGCGTGCTGGTCGTGTTGAAACCCTAGAAGGTGAAGATGGCTCAGTTACTGTGATTGGGGCAGTGTCTCCACCTGGTGGAGATATTTCCGAGCCAGTTAGCCAAGGGACTCTTCGTATCGTGAAGGTGTTCTGGGGTCTTGATGCACCTCTAGCAAGGCAGCGGCACTTCCCAGCAATTAATTGGTTGAACTCGTACTCTTTGTACCCGCAGTCACTAGATCAGTGGTTCAAGGATAACGTGGCTCCAGATTATCCAGATGTTAGGACTGAGATTAGCAGTTTGCTGCAGGTCGAAGCCGAATTACAGGAGATTGTGCAGCTGGTAGGTTCTGATGCTTTGCCAGTCGACCAACAGTTGACTTTGGAAGTTGCAAGGATGATTCGTGAATACTTCTTGCAACAGAACGCATTCCACGATATTGACGCCTTCACTGGTGTCGAGCAACAATATCACATGGCAAAGGCGATTCTCACTTTCCAAAGTGAAGCAAAGACTGCGATTGAAGCAGGTGGATTACTTGAGGATGTAGTTAACGTTCCAGCCCGCAGTAATTTGATGCGTGGCCGATTTGAAGGCGAGTACCTAAGCAAAATGGAAGGACTGGTTGATGAAATGAAAAAGGAAATTGCCGCTGCGGCGGAGGGGAACTAAGGGGGAATTTAGATGGCAGGAAAAGAATATCGAACAATTACAGATGTCAAGGGACCACTTGTGTTCCTAAATAAGACTGAACCAGTTGCCTTTGGTGAAATCGTTGAATTGCGACTCACTGATGGTAGCATGAAGAATGGACAGGTTCTAGACACCAGCGACGATTTGGTCGTTGTACAAGTTTTCGAAGGCACTGCTGGTGTCGATAGAACAACTGGCGTCAAGTTCCTTGGCGATGTGTTCAAACTACCAGTTAGTAAGGATTTAGTTGGTAGAATTCTCGATGGTGCAGGACGTCCACGTGACGGCGGCCCTGAAATCGTAGCAGAATCCAATGCTGATATTATCGGTGCTGCAATTAATCCGTATGCGCGTCAGAGCCCACACGATTTCATTCAGACTGGAATTAGTGCAATCGATTGCTGTACAACACTTGTGCGAGGTCAGAAATTACCTATTTTCAGCGCATCAGGTCTACCACACAACGACATTGCTCTGCAAATCGCACGTCAGGCTAAATTGACCGCAAGCGATGAGCAATTCATCGTAGTTTTCTGTGCAATGGGAATCACAGCTGAAGAATACAATTTCTTCCGTAGTGACCTAGAGCGTACCGGCGCTTTAGAAAATGCAGTTTTGTTTGTTAACCTAGCTGACGACCCGGCCGTTGAGCGACTTATCACACCAAGATTAGCTCTTACTGCTGCTGAATATCTAGCCTTTGAGCAAGATTACCACGTATTGGTTATCTATACTGACGTTACAAATTACTGTGACGCACTGCGCCAAATTGGAGCAGCTCGTGAAGAAGTGCCTGGACGACGTGGTTACCCTGGTTACATGTACACTGACCTAGCAATGCTCTACGAACGTGCAGGGCTAGTGAAGGGGAAGAAGGGGTCAATTACTCAATTCCCTATCCTAACCATGCCTGGTGACGATATTACTCACCCAATCCCTGATCTTTCAGGATATATTACTGAAGGTCAAATTGTGATTTCTCGTGAATTACATGGAAGTGGTATCTATCCGCCAATCAACGTTCTTCCAAGTCTATCCCGCCTGATGGGTGGAACAATTGGAGAGAAGACAACACGTGAAGATCACAAATGTGTTTCTGACCAGATGTATGCAGCATATGCTCAAGGTCGAGAATTGCGTGGTCTTGTTGCAATTGTTGGTGAAGATGCACTCAATGAGCGTGACAAGCAACTACTATCTTTCTCAGGTCTGTTCGAGGACAAGTTCCTGCGTCAAGGAAGATATGAAGACAGAAGTATTGATGAGACACTTGACCTATGTTGGGATTTGATGCAGACTATTGAGACAAAATATCTCGTCAGACTAGACCAGCAATGGATTGACAAGTACCATCCAACTGATAAGAAGGAATGAACCGAAAATTGGGTTACTGTATAGGAGGTAGAAAAGATGGCATTAGACATTAAACCTACTCGCAGTGAACTGATTAATCTTAAGCGGAGAATTAAGCAGACGCAGAATGGTTACAATCTACTGAAGTTGAAGAGAGATGGTCTATTCTATGAATTCCGAGTCCTTTTGTCGGAGATGATTGAGGCAAAACAGGCCTTGGTCAACACCTTTGTGGAAGCAAAGCAGGCAATCAACTTGGCTAGTTCCATTGAGGGCGGTTTGGCGGTGAAGAGTGCGGCAATTGCGATTGCACAGAAACCAGAGGTTGATGTCAGCCGACACAATATCATGGGTGTCGTAGTCCCTAAGGTAGAAGGCAGACATCTTTCCCAAACTCTCGAGGAACGTGGACTTGGACTGATTGGTGGCTCACCATACTTGGATGAAGCTGCAGATGCTTATGGTGGATTAATTGAAAGTATAGTTAAGGCTGCTGAAATGGAATCTACTCTCAAGCGACTCCTTGTTGAGATCGAGGCTACCAAGCGTCGAGTAAATGCACTAGAGTTCAAAGTCATCCCTGAGATGCAGGAGGCACAGTCCTTTATTCAACTCAGACTAGAAGAGATGGAAAGAGAAGAAACTTTCAGGCTCAAGCGATTCAAAAACAAGTGAAGCATCTTCGGGATGCATTCTATTGCTAACTTTTCCACTCTTATAGAGTGGAATAATTGGTCTAGGGTTGATACGGCATGAGCCTCCCCCCCGATATGGAGGCAGTGCATGTCTGAGGATGAAGAGCAACTCAAACCACTCTTGCTTCAGAAGAAAGCATGGAGCCAGAGGGAACTACTTGAGCACATAGTAGATCGTCACTTTAATCGCTTAAGTGATGATATAGGTAATTTGCCATCATGGCAAGTAAGTCCGCGCAAAGGGTCTGCTAGCGATTGTATTGTAGAACTTGATGCGCACTTGAGAGTTTTAGGTTGGTATCCACTTCTTGAGGATGGCGAACCGTTTTCGCTTACTCTTTTCGATATTCCAAGTGGCTGTCATCCGAATAATAAACCACATATTCAAGTCTTCATTTGGGCTCTAAGTTTTCTTTTCAGTATCACCCTTGGTGCTTCATGGATTTCTCATCAAGACAATAGCGTTGAATGGTATGAAAGTGAGGTAATTCAATCATCTTTGCTATATTTTGCTGGCCCACTTATTGCTGCTTTATTGCTTACTTCTTTCATTCGAAAAATAATTTTCAGTCGACTTAATGTTGATGGCGGCCATTTTTTACCTGCGATTTCTCCAATTATTTTACCAAGCACAGTCCCGATAATTTGGCCATTTGGCTTGCTAGGTTTGTTTAATCAACGGCTGATGCCAGCACTTGTTTGGCCAACTAGACGCGGCATGTTAATTTCTGGTATTGTGACACCACTTTCATTTCTTGTGTTTGGTCTATGTTACGCTATGTTTGGCATACTATTGACTCCAAATTCATCCCCCGATTTTGCTGGTATCCCCGCCATAATTCAGTTGAATCCTATTACTAATCTGATAGCATCGTTTTTTATCACGCCTGAAGAATTAGTTGTGCGGACTGTTTGGTTACACCCCTTGGCATTAGTTGGTCAATCCTTGATGATGTTTTCATGGATCCTCTTGATACCAATTCCAGGAATGCCCGGTTATCGAGCATTGTGGGCTATATTGGGCTCAGAAAAAATGATGGATTCAGGGATTGAAATTGCGCTATATGGCTTCTTTTTACTATGCTTGCTAGTGATTCTAATCACTTCTGGTTTTACTCCGTGGCTGTTCCTATTTGGTTTGGGTGTTTGGAGAATGTTTTCTGAACAATCAAAAACCTCTGCTGGGTTGATAACTAATGATTCCATTGAAATGAGCAAGGGTTCTTCTTTACGTACATTTGCCGCTCTCTTCTTCGCTCTTGTACTCACATTTCCAGGTGTTAGCACTGTTACAAGCTACGATGATTGGGAGGAAGGATTAGCCCTTGAGTGGGTTGAAGAGACGGCAATAAGTGTCGATGAAGAGTGGTCCTTTATACTAGATTTTGATTTAGTAGGAGTAAATGAAAGAGAAGTCAATGTTGCTGTTTGGGCTGATCCCCCTAGGCCTGATTGGAATCTTAAGATTGATTGTGGAGATGGCTTACTGACCATTCCAGCAACTTGTGATGTTGGTGCAGTTGACTTATTGAATTCTGCATCAATTGAGATAAAATCATCGATTTCAAACAATAGTACAGGACTAATGCCCAGTAATCTTCACTTCATTATCGATGACGGCATTGAAAAATCATTCAAAGTCATATCTTTGAATCCTGAAACAGCAATCATGCCCAATTCACCACACTGGAGATTAGAACCAGCATTCGATGGTCTTCTCGCTTGCACTAATGTCACCTTCATCGGTGAGCAAATCCCTGGCAACTTTTCGACATCTGCATTGCTTTGGTCCGTAGAAAATCCAGAAAATGGAGTGTTCACAAGTGAAAGTGAATCTGAAATTTGTCTAAGTGGGCCAAGTTATGGGAAGCAGGTTTTGAATTCTGACCAATTTGGTAAGATTCTGCCATTAGTTTTCATCAATGATGATGGGGAAGAATCATCATGGCCCCTAAGATTTGAGAATCCTAATTCAGTATTACCAATCCCAGAAGAGGGTTGGGTACTTGCAGGGAAATCTGATTTAACCCCTACATGGTTGCATGATGGGAATCATGTGGCTTGGGGTGAAGGTCTAGATATATGCTCTAAAGAGAGTGTTCGAGAACCAGTATTAATCGAGGGGGTTATTACTTGGAATGCTGAAACTCAATTTGATATTAGAATACCTGAAGTAAATGATAGTGCACAAATGATTTTCCAGCCGCCTACGAATGGTGTATTGGCTGCTTGTAGTAACTCGTCGATAAATCCTTTATCTGCTAATTATAGCACCGTTTCAGGGCCTTCTCTTGTATTGAAGCAGAGCGTTGAGGCAATCTGGGCGTGGGTTGACAGGCCATTGGAAAGTGGAGTTTGGGAACTTCACAACTTTGGCAATGAATCAATTACAATTGTTCCGATGTCTCATCACAATCTCGATGATAATCTCACTGGCTGGGCTGATGTTGATGTTATCACTCTATCAGTTGGTGAATCAGCAGTATTGAATCTCACTAAGACTTTTGATCAAGAAGAGGTATTCCAAGTTGCATGGCTATCTCTAGATGAGGAGGTGGGTGTTAGCGGCTCAATAAGGCTCAACTTCGGCTCTTGGTGCAAACAAGGTGCAGACTTAGATTATTCAGATGAGCAAATCCAATGTGTTGTATCGGGGGCTTAATTTTGCGGATTGCCATTCTTGGTGTCGGCTCAATTGGTTCACTAATTGCGGGCCAACTTGCCAAAACAGATGCAGATTTATTGCTTTACACTAGGGGCGCTAACGGCGAAGTATTGGCGACAAACGGGCTATTATTCACTAATCTTGAAGGAGATATCGAACATTATCCTGCTGATCGTTGGGTGGTGTTTGAAGGAGAAATTCCTCAGCCGCTTTTCAGTTGTGTAGATGTGGCAATAATTTGTGGTAAATCCAATACAACTGGAACTTTAGCAGCAGTGGCAGAGGAGATGATGCGACCTGATGCTATTGCAATCAGTATACAGAACGGACTTGGGCATTCAGAAAGATTGGTTGGAAGACTAGGTAGGCATCGAGTGCTTGCAGGATGCACTACCCACGGTGCTATGAGATTGGGCCACGGAGAAGTTACATGGACTGGCAGAGGAGCAATTAGGATGGCTTCTCTTTTTGAGTCCGAACTTGTTCCTGGTGATTTACGAGTAATGGATTTGATTCAGATTCTTGATGAGGCGGGTCTCAATCCTGAATGGGAATTCGATGCTGATGAAATGTTGTGGCATAAGTTGCTATTGAATGTGGCAATCAATCCACTGGCAGCTATTTGCGGAGTACGAAATGGAGAGTTATTGGCTCAACCCGAGTTACATGAGCAAGCATTGTCGGCGATGTTGGAGGCAGCGCAGGTTGCTTCTGCTGAAGGCGTTGATCTATCTGATTTTGATTGCTTTACAGAACTTAATCGAGTATTGGAAGCGACTGCAGCAAACCGTTGTTCGATGTTACAGGATGTAATGGCAGGTAGAGTGACTGAGATAGATTCACTCTGTGGAGAGGTTGTAAGGCGTGGTGAAGAATATGGTATAGCCACTCCTCTTAATCAACAACTTCTAACTCTTGTAAGGGGAATTGAGCACTCAACAAAAACTGGATGATTAAGTGCTGAGCAATTAAGTTCTAGCAAGATTGTCAATCATAGCATCAATGGTCTCTGGGTTGGCTTCTTTATCTCGGCCAGATAAACAAGCTCTACCGATTACATCGGCACCAATGAATGAAAATTGTTGACGCATTGCCATGATAACATGAGCACCGCCACCTCCGCTGTGCGTGGCTAGGCCAACTGGTTTACCAGTACACATTGTGCGAAAGTTTTGCCAGTCCATGGACATCCATGCAATGGCATTGTTCAGAGTTGGTGGCATGACACCGTTGTACTCAGGTGCTAATACAACCCATGCGTCAGCCTTCATCATTGTAGAAATTAAATCCGAAAGGTCGGGTACTTGTTCTGAATCTTTAGAACGCGCAATGGTAAACATCGGCAAGTTCATTTCAGCCAAATCAATTATCTCAGCAGTATGTCCCTTCTCTGTAGCGTTGGAAGAAAACATTTCCGCTAATTCGTAATTTGTCCCCGAAGTTGCAGTAATCATCAGAATAAAGGCCATAAAGTTGCGTAAAGCATCTCATTCTTGTACTTGTGCGAGAAGTTTCGTGGCAAAGGGGCGCCAATGTGGCCATATTGAACGCATGGGTAGGGCCGAACATGGCCCACTGAAAGATGTTGCAAACACCAATTTGAACACATGGGTTTATGCTCTGGGTCTGTGATTCGTCAGTGTCATTGACTCATCCAGAAATTAGTTGTGTGACCAATAGGTCCACCTATTGATTTCTGGGCGACATATTGGAGGTTTTCCTCCTGTTCCGTCGTTATGTCACCGTTCATGATTGTCAATTGAAT
>DASCSU010000035.1:0-14391 GCA_034399495.1 Candidatus Thalassarchaeaceae archaeon | reverse complement strand
GTCCAATAAGCCTACTTGCTAAATTGGTGGTACATAACATTTTTCTGCGAGTTCCAAATTGTATTATAGTATATGAAATCTCAATTGGATTTAGTATTATTATAACATTTTTTTTACATTGTGGCCCGTTTTATTACTTTTCTTCTGATGGGACGCCGAGAGCATTAGTGTTATGCTGAAGAACATGCAAGTAAGAGGCAGGATTTTTTGATAGTGATTTTTTTAAGAAGAATTTTGTAACAATTTAGAAATTTCCTCAGGCCGCCCCCAAGCCCCCAGACATGAGTCAAATCAAGATATAAGTGAAAAATTAAATTTCACTACTTGAACACAATGATATGTTAGAAACCCCATTTATATTCTTACATTTTGAAAAAAACAATCAATCAATTTTTGTCACTAATCCGCCTTTTTCTATTATGAATGCATCTCCATCACAAACTTGAATTACATTATTTGGCAAATGGGAAATCTTCTCATCATCTGAGGTGAATAGATGTGTTGCAAGGAAAATTGTATCGGGATTACTATTGGCAAGTTCCGTAATGCTTGATGGTTTGTAGTGCATCTCTGTGGGGACTCCATCTGGGACGCCAACTTCGATGATGACAACATCAACTTCGCCCGCTCTCTTCTCAATTTCTTGACAAGGTCCAGAGTCACCACTATGGAGGAGGCTCAGTCCTGATGAGTGGAAAAATTGGTAACCGTGAGGCTCAGTTTCTGGCACGTGTTCTACAGAGAATCTTTCGTATCGCCATTGTGGGCATCCCGAAACTTCACCACTAGGCTCTTCGTGAAATGTAATCCTATTACTTAGGAAATCTCTCAGGGTATTAGGGAATGCTAGTTCAGAGAGTTTTTCTAATCTAGATGAACCTCCTTGGTGAAGATGTACATTCAACATATTCTTGCCCTCTCTATCAGATATATATTTGCGTTCAAGAATAAAGAAAGGGAAACCAAAGATGTGATCCCCGTGCCAGTGAGTAATAAACAGTGTATTGATGTCTGCTGGACTTAGATTTGCTCGCTTCAATTGTGGTATGATTGTGGGGGGTGCGTCAACAAGAATTTTCTCATCAATCAGGACCAATGAGTGCATTCTTCCATCAGGACAAAAGGCGTTGCCACTTCCAAGGAATTTGACCACTACCATAGTGCCACCAAGCAGTGCGACAGCGGCTGTTCGCTTTAGTTAGTGCGTAGTGATTGTAATTTCGATAGGGGACGCCACTCCATTCGCTTGATAAACAGCAGATTGGACGCAGAGACATTCCGCATAGGCGGGTCGAACAAAGGAGAGGAGAAGATGAGCGAGTTTAGTAGTAAGAACCCATACTTTGGAGAGATGATTGAGAAGAGGGTGATAACCCATCCTGATTCAACAAAGGAAACACGTCACATATCTTTTGATCTAGGTTCTTCCGGTTTGGAATACAAAGCGGGGGATGCTCTAGGAATCATTCCTCAGAATCCATCAGAGCTAGTTTCAGATTTGATTGCCTTGCTGGATTTCAATAACGATGATTTGGTAGAAACTCATCTTGGTGAATCTACGATTGAAGAGGCACTGACTCATAACTATGAAGTCCACCGTCTTTGTAAAAAATTCATCCAAGGTCTGGAAATGAAATTTTCTAGTTCCGCCCCAAAGGTGTCAATGAGATTGGTAGGTAGAAGCCGAAATCAAGTTTCATCAGGTGAAAGCCTCATTGATTGGGATTGGTCGGGAGAGGGAGATGATTTCCCTTCAGGCTTCTCTCCAGTTGGTTCAGCAACAGATCCTGCATTGATGCTGTGGGAATCATTGGTCAATAACCCAGATGCCATGGAGGATTACATTTGGAGTAGGGATTACATCGACCTTCTTGCCGATATGCCTAACCTCTCATTCACTCCACAGGAGTTTGTATCAAATCTTGACCGCCTCAAACCGCGTCTATATTCAATCGCCTCTTCTCCTGATGCTCATCCTGGTCTAGTAGAATTAACGGTTGGAATTGTAAGATACAATCATCATGGTCGAGACAGGGGGGGATTATGCACCATTTACATGGCAGATGAAGCCTCCCTCAATGAGAAATCAATTCCAATGTTTATGTCTCCAACTAGAAGTTTTGTTCTTCCAGCAGATGGCGATACGGACATAATTATGGTTGGTCCTGGTACAGGAATTGCACCTTTCAGAGCGTTCCTTGAACAGAGGGAGTGTGACAAATCTAAAGGCCGAAATTGGTTCTTCTTTGGAGACCGCACATCTACTCACGAATATCTATACGAAGATGAATTGAAGAATTGGGCTGATAGTGGTCATTTAACAAAATTAGATTTGGCTTGGTCTAGGATGGCAGACATCCCTAAGACCTATGTTCAGGATTTAATGGCTCAGAATGGAGAGGAGATTTGGTCGTGGATTGATGGCGGCGCATACTTCTATGTTTGTGGGGACAAGAATAGAATGGCAAAAGATGTTCACAAAACACTCATCAAGATAGTTGAAGATTATGGGGGGCTGTCTACTGATGAAGCAACTCATTACGTTGAGAAGCGTATGATGAAAGAAGAGAAACGATATTTGAGAGATGTTTACTGAACTTGAAAATAGAATATTCATTTTCCGTCATTTTCTTGAACCGGGGCCTAGTGTGGTAGAGTATGTTCGGAAGGGTCCTTATTGCCAATCGAGGCGAGATTGCTCTAAGAATTTCCCGCGCTTTACGAAAACTTGGTTGTGAGGTGGCCATCATTTACGGGCGTGAGGATAGACTATCCTTGCCAGTTAGATTTTCAGATATTGCAGTGGCTAACTATGCCACAAACCCTCTTGATTCCTATCTCGATTATGAGAAGGTGATTGCTGCAGCAAAGGATATTGGTGCTGAAGCAATACATCCAGGTTATGGTTTCTTGGCAGAGAATGCTGCTTTTGCACGGAGATGTGAAGAGGAAGGCATTACATTCATTGGGCCATCTTCGGATGTCATTTCATTACTTGGAGATAAAATCGAAGCAAGGAGGATTATGGAAGAGGCAGGGCTACCAGTTGCCAAAGGCAGTAGCAAACCCATTGCGAACGTTGCAGAGGCCTCTGAGTTAGCGGCTGAAATAGGATATCCAGTCATCATCAAAGCAGCAGCAGGAGGTGGTGGAATTGGTATGCAAATCGTTCAACAGGAGAATGAATTTGAATCTGCATTGAATATTTGCCAATCAAGGGCGGGTTCAGCATTTGGCGATGATCGTGTTTTTGTTGAGAAATATATTGAGGGTGCTCAACACATAGAATTTCAAGTACTAGCTGACGGAAATGAAGCTATTCATTTTGGAGAGCGGTTTTGTTCAATCCAGCGTCGCCATCAGAAATTGCTTGAAGAGGGGCCCTGGCTAACTGATGAGGTACGTGATGAAATTGGTGCACGTGTGTGTGCTGGAGCTAAGTCTGTGGGGTACAAGGGTCTAGCGACATTCGAATTTCTAAGGGACATTCATGGAAAGTTCTACTTCTTGGAAGTTAACCCAAGGGTGCAGGTTGAGCATACAGTTACTGAGATGATAACAGGTCATGATTTGGTCAGTCTTGGTATTCGAGTTGCTGCAGGTGAATCCCTTCCTTTGAAGCAGGAGGACATCACAATTTCGGGCCATTCCATTCAGTGTCGTATCAATGCAGAGGATCCAGTCAAGTTTGTTCCTTCTCCGGGTAAACTTTGGGATTGCCACTTCCCAACAGGCTTTGGAGTTCGAGTTGATACTCATGCACATGTAGGATATGAGATGCCTGGTTGTTTTGACTCCCTACTTGCTAAGATTGTTGTTTGGGGGCGCACTCGTGAGGAAGCTATTGCAAGCATGAAAACAGCACTAACTGAAACCGTGCTTGTTGGTGTGAAGAGCGTTATCCCTCTTCATCTTAAGATTCTAGAAGAACCTGATTATTTAGCTGGAAATATCAATATTAGTTATATTGAAGAACACCCAGAATTAATATGAATACTTGGAAATCATCCAAGTCTTTTCATTCCAGCAAAACGTGGTGCAGGTTCAGTGCTTGCAACCATCCCGCTGAAATTATTTGGTGTATCTAACTTCTTAGTTGCTTGACCAGATAGACATAGAGGTCCAGATTCAGCACTACTTGAGATGCCGCGCAAAGTCCTGTTTGCTAGGTCTTCAGCAATTTCTCCACCTCCATTCATAGTTAGCAGTTGTAGGCGTGCATGGATATCTGATTGTGAATCTTGGTCAGCCCTGAGGCGGATGATTTGACTGGTTTGGAAGTCCTCCTCATTGTATGAGTCATCTTGATTTCCGTCTTCATCACCATACACATCTCGGTAACCATCTCCAGCACCGCTGATTTTCCGACCTAATTCTTGCCGCTTTTCTTCAATCCTCTTCAAACTAGGTTTGACCCATTTGTCAATTACTTTGTAGGCACGACTTTTTCTGCGGTATGAAGTGCGATTTACTCGCAAGCGGGAATCACGTGCATACTTCTTATGCATTCTACTTAATGCGGGGTATCCTGCAAGTGGATTAGGTTTTGTAATGTTGTTGAATGCCTTTCCAAGTTTCTGTGGTAGTGGGGCGGTTTTGGCATCATCGTTACGGATTGCCGCGGAGGCTACTATTCCTGGGCTGGTGTTTAGATCGGTGCGCAGAGCAACTCGTGTGGGTTCAGGTAGGTTTGGACCCGCAGCAGCGGTAATCATCGAGTAAGATGAGGCTCGACTACTTTCAGAATTACGCCAACTTGGCTGAGTAGTAGCAGGAAGTGTTGTAGTTTGTGATGATGGAGTAACTGGTATCTGAGTAGGGGGCGGTAATTCAGATGGTGAATTGTTGTCTAATTGATCAAATATATCGAACATGCCGCCCGAATCAAAGTTAGCTTCACTTGCTTCCTTTGCTGCAATTTGAGCACGATTCATAGGAATAGTATTCACTGTAGTTGTTGGGGATGATGTAGTAGATTCAAAACTAGGTAATTGGAATGGGGCGTCATAGTTAGTTGTTGCAACATGAGCCCCCCCCCTCTGTTCTGATAGTGCCTTTGTTGAGCGCTCAAATACATTAGATTGTGCAGGGACAGCATCTTTTTCAGCATACCATTTAGGTTTATCGCGCCCCCAAACCTTCTCATATGCAGAATTATCAGATACAAGTTCAGCATTGTAAGTAATTTCCTCTTTCTTAGGTTGAGCAGTAATTGAAGTTCTGCCCTCATGTAATTCTGCAAGTGCTTGCTCTAGAGACTGCCCCTCGTTGCTAGAAATGTTTAGTTGGGCTTGTGTAGCTGCAACTGAACCCGCTTCATATCGAATATCATCTATATCGCCAATTGGTGCCAACTCCAATGTTTGTAATTTATCTAAGCCAATTACTGCATCTTCTAGAGTACATCCTTCAGAAATTCGATCAAGAATGATGTACATTCGTTGTAATAAGTGGTCGCGCCCGTGTAGAATATGACGGTCACCTTGTTTTGTGTCGAGACAAAGCGCAGGTTTTCTTCCCAAGTACCATACAAGGAGTGAACTTACTCCAAGGATAAAGGAGTAGATTTGGATTTGTCCACTGAAAACGCGAATACTGGCTAGTAAGGAGAGAACTCCAAACACAGTCAACAGAGGAGGAGTTACTGCAACATGGTGATTTCTAATCCTTGCAATTGAACTTAATTCGACCCGCATCCCCTTTCCATCATTGCGCTCTAGAAGCAGGCTTTCCTCTGTTAATACAGCCGCTACTTGGCCTTCAACACCGGCCATCTTCAGTGGTGCAAATCTTTCGCTATCCAATTACCTGCCCCCATCTACTCAGTTCATCGTTTAGAGCCTAGCCCCAGTGTGCATCCCAAGACTAGCAGGTTAGCGGTCTGCTTATACACATTACCCTGACCAATAGGCTACAAAAGCCGGTCTTGCAAGTAATTTAGAATTAGCCAAGATAAAAATAATCATTTGAGTCTTTAGATTAATTTATTGATGAGAGTTTTTTACTGTGACCAAGAACTCTCATTTTCAAATCTAGTTGGTTAATCAATACTCTAGGTTGATTCTCACGTCGAAGAAATAATGTTTGATCCCAAGAAATATCCAATTTATTTCCTTCAATTGCCATTACTCTACCTACTACAAATTGAAGGTCTACAGCGGCGTGAATTACATCCCCCACAGCGATTTCTTTTTGCTGAAATGGAGCTGTAATCAGTTCAATCCTACTTTTTTCATGAATTTCCATCGTTGCATCATGTTTTCCATTATCATCAGGTTTGACAAGTAGGCTTCCACGTTCAAGCGCTTCTTGCCTCATGTCACGCATTGCTACACCTACACGATCACCTGCAATTGCGGCATCGACATCATCGTCCATTACCTGAAGTGAACGTGCAGTTCCAATCTCTGAGGTAGGGAGCGCAAGCAATTTGTCATGTTTATTGACAATTCCAGATTGCACATAACCGATAGCCACTAGACCTACCCCTTTGACATTGAAATACTGGTCTACAGGAATCACTAGTGGTGTCTTTGATTGATCATCTAATTCTTCAAACAAATCAAATAGAAGTTTTCTCATTTCATGTTCATCAGGTGGGTTTGAGTGAAGTGTCCATGAACCTAAGCCTGCTTGTTGTTGAATTACACTAATTTGTTCTGGGTCGACCCATTCGCCTTCAGCAGGGCGAATGATGATGTGCCCATGTTCAATCCCTGAGCAGCCAAAGGCAACAAGAATTTCTCCTATGGCGGCATCAATTCTCTCAACTTCTACAATTCCACAACGTGCGACATTTAGTACTGATAGCAGAGGCCTGAGTTTTTCGGGATGGCGCAACGGACGGAGAAGTGAGATTATTTTTGTTTCACCATCTTCTACAACCTTGTAGACATAACTCTCAATGTCTCTAGTGTCATTTAATTTCGCAATGCTCTTTGCATAATCTTGAGTGCCAACAAAAGCGACATTCAACACAGTCATTGAGATGGCGGGATGGCCTATCAGAATTGAACCCGCCGGCTCAATCATTCGCCTTCATTGCATCACGTGCTGCTTCTGCTTCATCCCAGAGTTGTTTTTCCTCAGCATTTTGAGGGACAAATTGTGGTATTGGTATTGGCCTCATCTGGCTGTCAATTGCTACCATGAAGAAGAAGCCATAGCAGATATCTTCAGATTCCCAAACACTTCGATCAAGTCGTTTAGCAATTACATGGCAACCAGCAGTGTGAGTGGAGGTGAAAACTACCTTTGCAGTGACCTCTATCAAATCTCCTTGGTAAGCGGGCTTCTTGAATTTGAGGGAGTCTATGCTAACGGTCACAAATTGTCTATGGGCAAATTTACTCGATGCAATTCCCGCCGCAGTATCCATCATTGACAATAAGCGGCCACCAAATAGGGTATTGTATGCGTTTGTATCCCCAGGAAAAACCTCCTGAATCAATGTCACAGGTTCGGTGGTGAAGGGTTCAGATGTCATCATTATCGATACGTCCCCAACGCTCCCCCCTCATCAAGCCTTGTTTATTTCAGCTTCATGAATTGCGATTGCAAGAGAAGTGCTCATCCGGTAGGACCCTCTCGGAGGGTCGTGGGAAGTAGCGAGAGTAGGGTGGCGATTGCTCTAGTTTCTGGTGGAATAGATTCACCGGTGGCGGTGGCGCGCATGGCAAATGCTGGATGGACGATTTATCCAATGCACTGTAGCCAAGAGCCAATTACTGGGCGAGAAGCCGAGGAAAAGACGCTATCAACACTCTCTCATCTTGCTAATCCAGATGGTCCACTTGCAGAAAATGCTGGTGGGATTATGAAGGAATTGATGGTAATTCCAGTTGGTGAAGTGTTAGCAATGTTCACCAAGCCAGAAGCGCACAGGGATTATTTTGTTCACATGAAGAGATTGTTCAATTTATTGGGTTGTCTAATAGCAAAAGAAGTTGAAGCAACTCATCTAATTACGGGAGAAAATCTTGGACAGGTTTCAAGCCAAACTTTGGGTAATCTAGGGGCTGTAGAATTAGCCTCATCATTGCCCATAATTAGGCCACTTCTAGGACTAGATAAACAGGAGATAATTGACGAGGCACGAGAGTTGGGCACCTTTGACATTAGTAAAGGGCCCGAACTGTGTGATGTACTCGGGCCAAAACGCCCCACTACAGTAGCAAATATTGAGCGCCTAGAAGGGAATGAAGAAGCCCTCGGTGGTTTGATGGAGTTGGCTAAATCTTGCTATTCTCAGCGCCGGTTTGAACCCCTTTCCCTTTAAATGTGGAAAGTACAATTGCCCATTGAGATTAAATGTCAATCAGTAGTCGGTTTGCTGAACCGCTTAGCGGTTCATGAGTGATAGACATGAATTATAGGAATAAAAAGGCAATAACTTACCTAATTATCGGGCTAATGCTCTTTTCCACAACAGTAGCAGCTACATCGGTAACAAGTTTTTCCGATGGCAGTACAAATGTGGTTGTAGAACTTAGGGATCCAGGCAATTACCAAGATGGTTTATCAGGTGCAATTTCCTTGCCCGAAGGGGAGACAATCACATCGGCAAGTCTCAATGTATCTACTGGATTTGCCACACATGATGATTTCATCACTTATGACCAATCTATCATGCCACCGGGGGGGGGAAGTATTTGGGATCCTAGATACAACAATGGATTAACCACGTACAGTGATGCTAATTGCCATCATCCAACCAACATTATGGATTGTTCCTTCTCGGCAGAAGAAGAATTTTTGGCTCTATCTGCAATGGGCCACAATGCTGAATTTGAGACAGGGGAACAGGGCATGTCTCCAGGAACTCCAGTGGACATGAACAACTGGGAAAGGAAAACACCTGGAGGGGGAATGTCAGGAATAATGATGCCACCAACAGGTTGTGCAATGGGTGATTATTGTTGGGGAACTAATTTTGATGACCATGATTATACTGATGATTCAATGATTCTAACAGAATTCGAGTATGTGTTGGAGACTCCAGCAATTTGGGTTTATCCAACCAAAGGAAGCGCATCTTTCAACTCTTGGCACAGCCTCAACTATCGTGGTTCAGGAAGCAGTTATTATTACGAAGATTGTGCTTATATTGCCTACCAAGATTCTTCTGATGGAAATGGATGGTCGCAGTGGTCATTTTTGGATATAGACATGGGTAACACAACTGGTTTGTCACAGGGAACTAGTGGCTTGTTTCAAAAGGTAACAACCCCAGGTACTGCTGGACGAGTACAATCTAGTTGTAACGGAAAGGGTACTGTTACTGTACCGGCTAATTCTTGGGTTCTAGGTGGCGAGAGCATGTCTCCAAATAATCAGAATGGGTGGGCAAATATTGGATTGGATTTGTCCATGTCAGAAAATAAGTATGTTCGACTTCGTTTTGTTCTAGAAAGAAATCCTATTGTGGGAACTCCAGTTAACGCCACTATGCCTGGTTGGTATATCGATACGTTGCAAATTGGTGACCCATTGCCACAATCTGGTAGTGTGGTAATGAAATCCTTTACCGCGACACCCCCATTGAGTGGGCAAGGATTCCCAGAGGGGTATGGGGTTCTAGATGTTGAAGTTGTAACAACCGGTCCAGGTTCTTTTACTGTTGATATATTAGATTCAGCTAGTGGCCAAGTTGTCTTAGATAGTAATGGCATTTCCATGTCTGGGCTCGAAGGGCAATTGATTGAATTGTGGGATATTGATACCGATCAATATGGTTTGATTGATTTACGATTTAATTTCAATTCCGGTGCAAGTAGGATGAATACTCCAGTCATGTATGGTTTCACCCTTGGGACAAAAATAGGTTCAGGTCTAAATTCATCTAGTGATGTTGTTATGATGGGTGGTATACATTCTAATGGTCAATGGATAAGTGATCCAGGTGGTGGAGTTATTGGTTTCAGCCCTACGATGATTGACAACACTTGGTCTCCGGCGTTAACTAAAAGTAGATTCAAGATGCCTATTGTTGCCGTTAAACCGGTCATCGCAGATTCTTGTGGCTCAGGTCAGATTACTTTAGTACCTTCTAACAATTTGTCAGGTATGTTGACCCCGACAAACAACCAATGGGTGACCTTTGCAGCACCTTCTAATGGAATAAGCATGGGTGTCCAATATACATCTCAGTGTACAGTTTATTCATTATGGCTAGAACTTCGTTTTGCTCATTCATTGTCTAATGTCGAACTTGATGTGGCTGGAGATGGAGATTTAGAATGGGGAGTAACTGAAAGTGCATTAGGTTCATTTGGACGCCAACAGATGTTCCGAACTCAGATGGTTAATGGAATCAATTATGGTGCTGATAGCACTACTTTGTCAATGAATATTAACGGAGAAGCAGAAGGTGCCGTATTCTTCCTTCCTAAAGGGGCAACCATTGACCATGCTGAATTATCACTTGATAACGCAGCTGTTGGAAATGCAACCATTGAACTTCTTGCCGGTCCATCATCTGAATTCCTAGGTTACGTGGGTGAAGAAACTAGGGTTACTCCAGATGACTATGGTGGTCAATTATCTCAGTTCGCTCACAATATCCAAGCACTGATGGATAATTCGACCGTTCCCGTTGGTCATGTAGATGCGTATGGTAACGAATGGATACAGTTCAGATTCCGATTAACAAATCCTGCATCATCAGCAGCATCCAGTGTTTTACTACGTGATCTTGATATTCTATACACATGGTCTAGAACACTTTCAGATGATAATAACATTGCTAGAGAACTCAACCAAGGTGTGGCTCTTGGTCAACCAATAGGTGGAGAGGTTATTGTGCCATTGAAGTTCACTTCAGATAGTGGTGGCGGAATTATTCTTGACGGCCTTTCAGTTACAACAGAGAGTGGTTATGATACTACTATCAATATGAGTGATGATTGGGTTGGTTTGTATGCAACAGGTGAAGTTTACGAAGTAATTTCTACTCATTCTGTAGATCCTTCAACGGGTGCATCAATTGTTGGTGCTAGTTTGCAGTTTGAATCTGAAAGTGGTCTTGCAGAAGTTCGTTGGTCATCAGCTAATGATTCATTTTGGTATGCATCAGGTAGCGAGTTAGTCTCTGTCCTAGTTGCGTTATCAAGTTCGTTGGATACTGCTAATGGTAAGCAGATAACTTGGCGCTTCCGAATTAATCCTGATTGGCAAGATTCTGAAACAGCGAGAATCTTCACCACCCTCATCACAGATAGTGGTTCAGAGGGATTACCGGCTGCTAAATTTTTCAATCCAAGTGGCTTAGGTAATGCTGTAGAGAATGATGCATCAATTTCAGAATTAACAGTACTCAACCAAGCAGGTGATGAACAGACTGATCTTTCGAATGTCCATAGTAGCAACATATTCACCCTTGAGGGGATGGTTCGTTTTGAGAACCTCGATGTTGCTCCTGACCCCGCATCTTATTCTCTTGTATTTGAATCCCAGAATGCATCTAATCTCTCTGATTGGAGTGAAGTTGATCGTCTATCTGGAGTATTAGGTGGCAATTTCTCATGGCAACCAGTAATACCAGAGCTTTCTGCTGGGAATGACACGTTCCGTCTTCGCCTTGACAATTACACTGGCGGTAATACAATTTGTCCTCCCGCATCACTTTCCCCAGATCTTGATTGTGGGATTCCAATGACAGTATTCATTGATCAGTATGCACCGTTCCTAGTGAACATCAGTGTTTTAGATCACGCATCCAATTGGAGAGAACTACTGGATGATACTTGGATTCCTCCAAAGGCAAATCAGAAGTTCCGCGTGATAGTCCGAGACATACCAGAAACTACTCAACAATTCACTCTGAACTATTGGGTTGAGGCACAACATGATAATAATAGCAACAGACTTCCTGAGTTGGATGAATATCATTCAGTGGATTTGAATGAATATTCTACTGATGTAAATGGCAACACTACATACTATCTCTCTAATTTTGGTTGCCCACCAACTAACGATTGTATTGATGATAGGCAGACAGGTTTTGTCCCTCCTACTGGGGAGCCTGCACCTAGAACTAGCCTGTTTATTTCTGGGACAGATATTTCAGGAAACCAAATTAATGGCGGTGACGCTGGCTTTATCTCTGATTTAATTACCTACATAGGTAAAAGTTCACAGCCTCCACAAGCCTATTCATTACATGTAAACGATGCCTTTGGAAACCCCTTGACAGAGTTTAACAAATCTATGTATGCAGGAAATATCTACCATGTGCTTGTAGATGGTAAAGATGAAAATGGTTGGAGAGATGTCCAGCATGTCAAGATTGATTTGAATCCAGCTTATCAAAACAACCTCGTTCTTTTCTTTTCACCTCGTAATGGTACAGCGTGGACTGAAACCACATCTGCAGATATATTGAATATGGATGATGATGGTGTTAAACCACGTGCAACTCGCTTGGATGGCACAGCACTTATCGATCCATTTGAGACAGAATTCTTGGTTGACATACCCATTCGACTAAATTGGGGTGTTACTACTTTGCAAGGTGTGATTACTCCTGAAGTTTTCATGAAAGATCTCGACCCACAGAATGGGGAGACTAAACTTTCCAGTAGTAGATACATTCAGCGCTGGTCCTATTCAGATGGATTGAAGTTTGACGTTTCTTCACTCAGTGTAAGCGATTCATCAGGTTTCATTACCGAATCCGTGGGTGGATTAGATGGTGGCTTCGTCAGGCCTGGTGACCTTCTTCAGATATCAGGAGATTATCTCTTCAAATCAGCATTAGAAGGTGGCGTATTTGTTCAACCTGAAATCCCAATGACGCTAGAGATTACGCGCATACCGATTTACCCAGGTGGAGAGACCGATAAACCGGGAAGCGGTTATGTGGCTGCTGCGACTGAGGTAAGTTACTATTCATTCTATAATGGTTCATTCGACCTCACAATTCCCGCTGCGCTATCTACTAACGAATATCGTAATGTGTTCAGAATTTGTTCTGCAGCTGATGCATCGAATGTTGACTGCGAGTATTCTTTGCCTATAGGCGCAACTGATTTTTCAATTGCAGATGATCGTACTTTCTATGTCAAAGTAGATAATCAGGCTCCAACAGTAGTTTGGGGTTCTTGGAATTTGGAATCAGGTGGTGGTGGTGATACCTATTCTGATATTTTGCCATCTTCCACAATCCATTGCGTCAATATTGATTTCGCTATTGAAGAGAAACAGAAGTTGACAGACGGCTCAATCCAACTCAATTGGATGTACTTCTATGAAGACTTGAATTGGAGTCAATATCGTTCAACTTTCCCCGATGCTTGGCAATCTGCTGACCTTGATTTAGATTTGACAGGAATTACCAAACGAGCTTCAGGAGATTGTTTAGATTTATGGCCTGACCATGAATTACCATCAGACTTAGATGGGGTATATTTGCGATTCTGGGTTTCTGGGACCGATTCTGCTGGTAATGGTATTACCTTGGCAGGCCAATTCGGTTCTGCAGTTGAAGGAGGAGAATACGCGCTAACATATCAGGAAGCAGAATTTAGAATCGACCGTGTGATGATTTCACCCAGTCAACCCGAGGCAGGTCAGATGTTCGAAATCCTTGTTGATGTTACCAATGTAGGTACAGACTCTGGCGAGTTACAACTTGAAATTTTCATTGTGATTGAAGGGAAACAATCTGGTAATTTCAACCATAGCTGTGGTATAGATTACACTCCAAGTATGTCTGAAATTTGTCGTGTACAAGTCGATGCTTTCCCCGAGGCAATTTCATCTGTAAAATTCAAGATTCAAGATATGAACGGGAATGAACTTGGAGAGTCAGACTCTTTCCATATTCGAGCAGCAGGGTCATCTGGTGACGGCGGTACTAATTGGGCCCTTTACGGAGGTGTTGCTGCTGGCGTAATCGTTCTAATTGCTCTAGTAATTGGAATCATGATGTTCATGGGTAATAGGGATGAAGATGATGAATTCTTCATAGAAGATGAAGATTACCTGCCACCCGGAGAAGCCGTACGGCCAATGGCTGGATCAGGTGATTACGGTGATTATGGTTCAAGAAGCACTGAAACAGAAGGATACAGCGGTGGTGGCCCACCAGGAAGAGGTGGTGGCCCCCCAGGTTCTAGCGAATCAAAGTTAGACCGAGCGAAGCGACTTTTCCCTCAGTGGGACGATGCTACAATTCAAGGTTACTTTGACCAAGGTTGGTCAATTCAACAACTGCAGGATTGGGTGCAAGAAAACAAGTGAGTATCAAGTATTACTCAGTGAGGGATTATCGTGGCTGATTGGAAGGAGTTGGATATCGCTAATCCTACTGAAGAGCATGCTATGCTAAGAGAGATGGTAAGAGACTGGGTATCTACCGAGGTAGAGCCTCAAGCTCTCGAATTTGATAGG
>DASCSU010000034.1:0-14406 GCA_034399495.1 Candidatus Thalassarchaeaceae archaeon | reverse complement strand
TGATTTGGTATGGTTGGAGCGGCTCCTGATTGTACACCATCAGCCTCTTCCATGATTATTGTTAATAGTGTATTTACTAACTTCTTCTGTTCTTCTAATCCTGCTTGCTGTTCCATTACTTGCTTCCGCAATTCTTCGACTTTAGCCGATAGTTCATTTCGCTGTTGAGTCAACTTCTTCTGTGTCATGTGCATCCCTGAGGAATCTCTTCCTCGACGGGGCCATCCATTCGCGCCAGCATATAATGTTTGATGCTACAAAGAAAGCGCCGCGCGCGTTTCTAAACAAATGCATCAACGCGAAATAGAATAATTGAAAATAATCATAATCACTCGATTCTGATGGTTTAGGATCTATTTATCGTCGATTTCAGCCATCCTCGCGAGATTATTCTTAGTTATGGTTGTTTAAAGCTGACTGCTCAAGAATTGTTGTTCTTCCATTCTATTAGTTGCTCTACACTCCAACCGTTCTCTTTGTAACTAAGTAGGCTTTCATCGGGCCAATCTGGCAACTTTTCCTTTGCTTGCGCTAGCCACTCATCATCACTCACTTGTGGGGGTGATTGTTCAGGTAGGGGGGCATCTGATGGTACTTCAGCAACAAATGTTGTCACAGGGCCGTCTGCTACAGTAGGGCTTTGTTGGCTGAGCATCTTATCTGCATATGATTCTGCATCATCCCAAGCATCTTCATCATCCCACTCGTCTCGATTTCGCATCATTACAGCAACTACTGCAATGACTACGCCTAGGACAATTATTGCTAGCAATCCCACTACTAATCCCATGCTACTTTCCCCGTTCAGGAACCCTCCTTCCGCTTCATCGCTCTGTACCTCTATCTGTGGGTTCACCATTGTGAGTTGGTTTTTGTCCTCATTCCACATGATGTAGAGATCAGGCTTTCCACTATCCCAAGCTTCCCAAGAGAAGGCAACCACTCGCTTTTGTAGAGGGGCGAGGTCACTCAGGTTATGTGTTTCATAAATTTGTAGAGTTCCATCATCTAATTCTTCAACAAGTGTTACGTTGATACTACCCATGGTAGTGCCATTGTTTCTGATTGTAGTTTGTATGTAGACATTCGCTCCAATTGATGGCTCAAGTTCATCAATTTCTACCTTGTATAGTACAGGTTCGAAAATTCGAATTATCAGTTGTGGGGCTCGAGGGCTGTCGGTAGTTCCTTCGCCAAACATTTCGTTTCCAGCAAGATCGGTGCCTGTTATCCAAATTGCAACTTGGTCTCCTTCCTGTAACTGTAAGTCATTTGCAGGAGTCATATCGATAAGTGATGAATATACCCAAATCTCTCCTATGTGTGAATTGAATTCAAGAATGATAGAATCATCACTACCTGGGATGTTCAATCCACCTCTACGATAAACCCAGTTTAATGTAACAGCATCTTCAGACATTCCTCCAGACTCTAGTACGTTCACTCTAACATCGATTGCACCCATGCGATCAGTCTCAATCGTAGTTAGGACCCCGGGAGGGAACTCAGCAACAGGGGGGGTGCTGTCCAAGGCTAGGGTAATACTAGTGTTAATCATTGAACTTCCTTGTCCTGGGATATTGATGATGTCCACTGTTACAAGTAGAGAGTTAGTTGATGGATAACCTATAGGTATGGATAATGTGGTATTGAAATAGGATTCAGAGAGGTCAAGGAATACATCTGATGTAATTCCATTAGCAACCATCGCAGCATATAGTTGCAAACCATCAGGGATTGTCTCTATTGGGCTTCCAGAACCCACAAAGACAACATTTCCAGTAATTGCAAAGATGTCACCTTTTCCAAGGTAAAGTCTACTTTGATTAGATTGTGATAATGGTTCAGTCAAATCATGCAACATATCAATTGATGCTGTTAGTTGATTATCTAACATCCAACGTAAATCATGGATGTTGTTTACATTAGCAACAGTTTCGGTGTCATCGATGACATGCACTCCTGGCATAAGCCAGTTCCCTTGGAATGAACTAGGGAATTCCCAATCGAGATTGAAGTTCAATGTTATTCGGCTTGCAGTTGCGTCTATTGGCTCAATTGTGATTTGGCCAGTATTGACAAAACTACCATATGGTGTTGTAGCCGATGCTTCACGTGGATCAATATGGATTTCTCCAGTAGGTGCCATTGATTGACCCGCTAGATAGATGATTACTTCGTCGATTGTATGAATGCCATTGTGATCTTCAATAACCATTGAAATTTGGTGATTTTGTCCTAGTAGCAGATAACCATTTTCTGTGTTTAATTCAAATGAATTTTCTAATAGTACTGTTTCAGCTTCGATTCCAATTACCATAGTTCCCTTATCGTTGTCAACGCCGGGAGAACCTGTATTGCTAAATGAGTGCCCAGCCCAATCTGTTCCAGATGTGTATAGGCTCAACATTCCATTTGAGGGGAGTGAAGTGACATCAATTCCTGTAAAATGAATTTGCTGTTCGTTGGCACGTCCAGGCATTGAAATTGGTCTAGTCATGCTTTGATATTCATTTTCATCAGCAATGCCATCTTGATTGCTATCATCTACATCTTCACGCCAATAGTATAGTGTTACATCTTCACCCAATGCTTCAGTATCGCTAACAGTCATGTAGAGTTCAAGGGTTTGGTAAGGGCTCCATACATGCCCATTAGCATCCAGAAGACCGTTGGTTGTTAGGACTTGGAGTTCGGCAGCATTAGGGGCAGTGATATCGGTATTCACCGTGACAGTATCCATTGGTCCAGTCTCATCATTTCCTCCAAAAGATCCGCTTGCTGGACCTACTCGAACAATTCGTGGTTTGAGGGTGACTATGCTAGTATCGTTAGGTGTTGTCAAGGTAGTACTGAATGAGCCATTATCATGACTGTTGCTAGGGTATTCAGTACCGGAGAAATTTACTGCTACCGAGTATGCATTAGTTAGAGGTCGCAAATTTGCATTATCTTGGAAGCGTACACTGCCTGTGATGAATAGGTCTGAACCACCCTCTACATAGAAATCTTGGTTGAGATTTATTGTTACTAGTCTGTCAAACTGGTCACGCACTTCAAAGAGGTCAATCTGTAAATCATTCTCCACTGCATTCTTGCCGGGTCCGCCCGAAATAGCAAATGCAGGGGCTAATCCTTCTCCTGTGAGATTTAGGGCTCTAGCCATCCAATCTATTTGGTCAACATCATCCCAAAGCCAGCTTATTTCGAACTGCCATTTCATTACCCATTCACCGTTTACAAGAGTGGCTGTAGATGTAGGGAGAAGGGTAGCCATGGTGCTACTATTGCTAACGAAGTTTCCTCCGTTGGCCAAATCTGTGGCGTGCCATGAAAGGATTTCTCCATCTGAAGCGGTACCAATTAGCATAACCTCACCAATTTCATTATTGTCAATTAAGTGGTGGTGGCGCGTTACAATTTCGTAAACCTGCCCATCTGGGTACATTGTTTCAGGTACTGTAAATGGGCTGTTTGTAATCATTAATTCATGGAATATTCCACCACTTAGCCCGAGTGCACCAGCGTCTGCTACAAATGAGAGGGGGATTTCCACAGAGGCAGGTATGCTGCCAGCTAGTTGAGATGCGTGATAATCGAACATCTGTTGTCCAAGCCCAGTTAAATTTTCTGTGTTGTCGTAACTGAAACTTATGCTCAGTATGTTAATCGATTCTGATTGAGTGGATGTGAAATCAATTTCAATTACCTTCCAGTCGCGCCCAGTGCTGGGGTCAGTGTAAGATGCGGCAGTATTGTTTATTGCAGAAACCATAGAACTGTCAAGTGCTACATGAGTAATCTCTGATAATCCCACATTAAATGGTTGAGTTTGTATGCCTGCTACCTCCACCACTAAGGCGCTACTAGTGCTAGATGAAGGCATGAATGTAATCATCCCTGAATTAGTCATTGCGCCATCTGGAATCAATACTTCAATTCCACTTCCAGTAGATGTAGAAGTAATGCTAGCAGTGGTGGTTCCAATATTTGTTTGAGATGATTCAATCAAATTGATGTAGGATTGCCAGCCGTAATGTCCAAAGTTTGGAGCAGTAGGGAAAGTCCAATCAACAGTCCCATCGTTTGTAACATCAATTTCTGGGTTGAGTGTTGGTTGAGCAATGCTTCCATCAGCAACTGCAGATGAAAGGTGGCCATTTGATGGGATACTGAATCGTACACCGTATCCTGGTTCAGGGTTGGTGAAACTTTCCATTTGGTTCAATCCTGAATTGCCGACAATGTTTCCTTGACTATCAATTAATTGGAAAGTGACGCCAGTTGTTCCAGAACCTGAAACATTGACATATTGTATTGGTGCAGTTGATGTGACGAAATCACTCGAAATGGTAAGAGGAGTTGCAGTTGGATTTGTCCAGTTCCCATTTACTAATGCTAATCCAGAATCAATATTCCATCCGTTTTGCGCCTCAAGTCCTGTGAAGTACCGTACTGCTCCATAATGTATTTCTTCTACTAGGGGTGAGATAAAAGGATCATTAGTGCCCATGTTCAACTGCACTTTGGCAGTAGGGTAGGTGTCTCTGTCTATACCTGCGAGAGATATTGGGAAGGTGAGGTTTGCATATCCATCTAGAGGGTTCCCAGCAGAATCAGTTATGGTTCCTGATACCCAAGTTCCATTTGGAGTCAATGCCGATACATCCACAAATCCATTCCCTAACTCATCAAGAGTGATTGCGGGGCTAAGCCAGTTCCCTTCGTTTTCAAAGAAGTCAACTTCAACACCAACGTCATCAATGTACCAGCCATCATATGAAATGATGGTATCTGCTGCAAATGTAAATCGGAATTCAAGATGTGAGCCACTGTAATTTGATAAGTCAGCAGTAGTAGTTTCCCAGGGGACTGCTCCTTGGGCAAATTGTCTACCATCAAAGACATCTAAGTTGGCAAGCAGGTGCCCTCCAAAACCATTCTGGGCCCCATCGTACCATGAAGAACCGTTGGCTAATACGGGGTCAAAGTATTGCCATGAACCATTATTCACACTAATGAAAACAGCACCGCCATCATACCCCGATTCAGAACGCCGCCATTGGTCAAAACTTAGCCTTGCGCTAGCTCCCAACGGGATAGTGTATCCAGGGGAATAGAGGTGAGTTACAGAACCATCGTCGTAACTGTTGTCAAGGTCAACTCCAAAACCAAAATTCCCGGTTGACCATGCGGCAGGGCCAATTGTAGAACCTGCAGATAATGTTCCAAATTCCCAAACATCTCCATTTCCAGCATTTGCTACGTTCCAGCCACCAGGTGGCATGGTAGGTGAATCTTCAAACCCATAATGTTCGTGAAGGCCACCTGCTCCAATGATTACAAAGGTCCAATCCTCGACTGTCGTTGCTATACCATAATGGAAAGCTGTACCTGAATTGCTTAGTGTATCTTGGAAGAATATTGTGGAATTACTGGTTGTTCCTGAGCGAACTTGGATATTATTCAAAGTTAAGCCCTCTTGATTATCCATTAGGCCTCCATTTGTAACAGAACTATCGGTATCTACCCTATATCTAAGGTAAACAGTTGATTGATTTTGGAATGCTGCAGGGATTGACAGGTCTAGATTGACAAAAGCATTTGTTTCGTCTGTGTAGGTGGTGCCCCCGATAGTATATCCATTTCCAGGGATTGCTCCGGCCCTTGAACGACATGCCGTAGTAGTTGCATTGTTGGTGCTCGAGATGTCTACCCATGTGTTGTTGTTGAGGGAGAGTTCAACACAGAAGTTATCCCAACCTGAACCCTCAAGATCCCATTCCATATTTGTCCGAAGGATAGGGTTACCGGATATCCCAGATAGGTTGAGTGGTTGGTTTAGTTGAAGGGCTCCGGCAGCATTGTTTGAATAACCACATGTCCCAGTCTGCACATAGCACCCATGGTGCCAAAATCCAGTACCTCCTCCAATGTTTTGAAGGGTGATATTGTCAATGAACCAACCAGGTCGGACAGTACTGTTCTGATGTGTCCAAATTCGGAATCGGAAATTAATATCAGTTGCATTGTTTAAGCCTGTAAGATTGTCAAGTTCAAAAATTGAGTGTTCCCAACCACTGTATGTTGTTTTTGCCCAGACGGGGAATCCATGTGTGCCATTTGCCGATTGATTTGCACCAGCAGGCACAGTTGCAGAGGGGGAGATCGTGTTATTGTAGCCAGACACGGGGGGCATCCATGTCCAACTACCGTTGTCGAGACGGTATTCTACCCAAACGCCATCCATGTCACCATTGATGTTATTGGGTGTGTTAATGTGGTACCAGTGATCAAATTCTAATGTGAAGTTTGCAATTGGTGTGGGGATTGTGGTAGGGGTTGGCCTAAAGACTCGATAAACCCAAGCATCTGTTCCAGGCGGGACGCCTCCATTGGGATTGGTTCCTACAACTACATTGCCTTCAGTGGGTGATGCGGGGATAGTTCCATTTCCTACGGTATTGCCTCCACCTGGTGCTGGAGTACCAGAATAATTCAGGTAGGTTGGCTCCCATACGGCACCAATGCCTCCTGATACGACTCCTGATGCTAAACTCAATATCGGTGCGTCATTGAATTCGTCGATATTTCCGTATGACCCGTTAGTTTCCAGTGATAGTAATCCATCAAAGTGTGTAGAAGTGCTGCTATCATAGGNGCCAGAAGTGAAATTAGAGTTAGCTGTTGAACCATCCCAACCATCACCATTGCCTAAACTTGGCAAATTTCCCGAATCAATGTTTAACCAGCCATCAAGAATAGTAGTATTTCCTGGTACACTCCATCCATCAACCGTACGTGTATTTCCCGTTGAGGCAATTACACTTGGCCCGGACCAAGAAGTGATGTCTGCTGCGCTTAAAGGCATTAATGCCATTAGTAGAAGAATGGCGATAGCCTTGATTTTACTTGCTCTTATGGCTTGCATGCGATACGCTCCTACATACTTCGGGCTACTTCTTAGTCCTTCAATCCTCGCCTTAACTGAAATTACGCCCTAAGGGCGTCTGATAGATTCGGTGAGATTTGTAAGCGCCGAGAGGGAGATTTGAACTCCCGCGGGACGAACCCACGTGATTTCCAGTCACGCGCGATACCAGGCTATGCGATCTCGGCAGTGATGCGGCGTGCAGACTTTTGGATATGAGCGTGATGGCGAAGTGCCGCCCTAAAACAAGTCGCAATATGGTCTGCGCAGCGATTAAATCACCGCCGCTGGTCGCCGACCACGCTGCCACTGTGGCTTAGAGGTATAGCGACGCCTTGGTAAGGCGTAGGTCGCGTGTTCAATTCACGCCAGTGGCTCTCTTACTGTTAATTAGCCTCTAGCAAAGGTTTGCAATAATCGATAAAATTGGAACTGGGCGAGGGTGTTCTCTTAATTGCAGTAATTCCTCGGGCCCCACATGGAGGGTGACGTTGACGTTGGCGATTCTGTTCAAGGAGAGCAGATGCACACTGGCCTTAGGCTATCAAAAATGCGACTTGAGCAGCGCCTTTCCGTGAGCCAACCTTGGCTTGAGCCCCTTCACGATTTGAAAGTAGAATTATCGTTTCATTACAAAAAAATCATCGAAACTTGGGGACGTTCTGAAATCATTACTTTAGTTCTTGGTTGCCTTGCATTTTTGTCAGGTTCTAGTGACCTATCCAGCGGTGAAATTTCGGGTGGCGGTGATGTTTGGAGCGTTGGTCTTGCTGGCCTTAATGCTGTAGAATGGCAAGCATTTGCTATGATGGTGATTAGTATTGCATTATGGGTGGTGTTTCTATTCAGAATATTAGGCAAATACCCTCTCATGCGTGAGAAAAGCCTCTACTTATTTATTGGCTGGTTGGCGATACAAATCGGAATCATAGTTTCTCACTCTGGCACTCCAACTTTTCCTTCCGGTGCAACTTTGATAGATTTAGTCAGTTTACTAATAGGCATGACAATCCTTGGCTTTCTAGTTTACAATACATGGCAAGCAGTTGCTCAGACTAGAGACCTTCATGTCGAAACACAACACAGCCACCCCGATCCGCGCAAGATGTTAGAGGCCCAGCGTGACCACAGTCTTGTTGCGTGGGGTGTGGTCCTAGTAATTTGGTCCTTATCTGTAATTTTGAGTGGGTGGTTCGGGGCCCATTCTGTAGCATTTAGGGAACCACTTTCTAATGTATGGTTATACAGGCTAATGTATTTCATTACTGGCACTTTTTCAGTTGCATCACTTTTGCACATACTTTGGTATCCTCAGATGATGTTGGGCTCTACCGGTCAAGAGATTGAAAGTCATCGTTCTCGTGAAGTTAGCCGTAAGATGCGTGGTGAAGAATCAGAAGAGACAGGGCAGCGAGGGAAGTGTCCATCCTGTGGTGTTGATTCACCAGTCACTAGATTGCCAACAGGACTGATTGAAGTAATTTGTATGACTGAAGAGTGTAATGGTGTTGGTGCGCCAGGTGATAGATGTGATGAGTGCTCATCTCTTTTCCTAAACAGAATCACCTGTGTTGGTTGCGGGACAAGTGCTCCTTTGAGCGACCATCTTCCTGATGATGAAGCGTGGTGATTGTTTGCCAACTCGTTTTAGAGATGATTTCACCCCTTTACGAGATGATAATCCAGTATGTTATCTTGACAACGCTTGTACTACAATGCGGCCGGACTCTGTTGTAGATGCTATTACTTCCCATTACACTGAAACACCGGGTTGTGGGGGCAGAAGCCCACACCGTTGGGGGACTGCAGTCACCCAGAATGTCATACAAGCAAGGGATTCAGTTGCTAGATTTATTGGCTCATCTCGTTCTGAAGTGGTATTCACACTAAATTCAACTGCAGCCATTAATCAAATCGCCCGCGGAATTGATTGGAAAGATGGTGATGTGGTAATCACTACTGATAAAGAACATAATAGCAACCTAGTCCCTTGGCTTCAACTTGAAAGAAATGGGAGAATTGATCACAGAATGGTTAGTTCTAATGAAGATAACACATTCAATTTAGAAACTTTTGAGGAGGCTTGCTCTTCTGCAGGAAAAAATCTGCGACTTGTTGCAGTACCTCACATTAGTAATTTAGATGGAGTCACTAATCCACTGCAAGAAATCAGTAGGATTGCCCATGATTATGGTGCTGAAGTTCTAGCTGATTCTGCTCAAAGCGTGCCTCACCAAAAGACCGATGTCAATATATTGGGTTGTGATTATCTCACCTTCAGTTTACACAAAATGCTTGGCCCAAGTGGAATTGGAGTTCTATTTGGTAAGGAAGAGAGTCTAGCAGAACTCGATACTATCAGTGGGGGCGGGAAAACTATTTCCAAGGCGGATTCTAATGTTCTTGAGTTTCTAGAGGGGCCACATAAGTTTGAGGGTGGTTCATCTAACTATGCTGGCATTGCTGGTACTAAAGCGGCTATTGAATATCTTGAAAATGTTGATTTCGAGTGGCTTGGCAGGCATGAGGAGCGTTTGAATAGCATCATCACAGAAGGCGTGAAAGACCTACCAGGGGTTTCTATAATAGGGCCTAACTCTGCTTCTCTCAGAAATGGAATGACTGCGATGACAGTTGAAGGCATAGATGTACATGACATAGCCATAATCCTTGATGAGGCCGGTTCAATCATGGTTAGATCGGGATTCCATTGTGTCAATAGTTGGTTTAATGCTAAACAAATTACGGGTGGCTCTTTGAGAACATCTGCTTATATTTACAATACTGAGGATGAAGCACGTCATTTCGTAGAACTCTTTGATGAGGCTATTTCTGCATTAGGATGACCAATCTTCTCCTTTTTGGAAGTTTAGATTTATTATTATAACATCTTATGGCTTTTACCAAGGGTGTTTTTTTTACGTCCTTCATAGTTACTATCTTACAAATCCTAATCTACATGTTGTTTGCCACTGTAGTTTGGGGATAGAGTCGTGGTTAGTGATTCAAAGATTGATTGGGCTACTGCTGAAATGCCTGAATTACCTAATGAGGGTGAATCCAAGCGCTTATTTTCAGAGAGACAGATTGCAATCATAGTTTCAATCGCATCTGCCCTTCTTATCATTTCATCTGTGACCATAGCAGGTGTAGGGTTATTCCAGTTTTTTACCCAAAATGCGGAAAAAACAGGGCCGCCTACTGATTTGCTTGATTGGCAGGATGATTTCAGAACTCTAACTGGATTGGATAATGTTTCAGCCACAGGCGCTGGCGTTTCATTGTGCATAGTTGATACGGGGATAGATGTGACTCACAGTGATTTTGTTGGGAAGAGTCTAGCTGGTTGGAAGGACTTCATCAACGACCAAGATTCACCATACGATGATCAAGGCCATGGTACCGCTATGGCGGGGCTAATATGGGCAAATGATTGGATGAAAGGTGTATCTCCTGATGTTGACTTGTATGTTGCCAAAGCAATGTCCTCAGATGGCGAGGGGGTCGACGAAACTATTGCCTCAGCAGTTGATTGGTGTGTTGAATCCGGGGCCGATGTTATTTCTCTTAGTTTGGGTGGGGCTGCTGGATTCAATTATTTCATTGGCAGTACTGATTCATTAGAAAATTCAGTTAATGAGGCAATCTCATCGGGTGTATATGTTGTAGCCGCTGCTGGGAACGATGGTGAAAATGACGATGGTGATGTCTCAAGTCCTGGCTCTGTAGAGGAGGTCATTTGCGTGGGTGGCATAGATAGAGAGGGGGCAATTTGGGCTGGTTCTAGTAAAGGAGATAACAATCTGAATGTTTGGCCCCCTCGTGCTCCAAGAGGTGACCCTGACAAAAAACCAGAACTGACAGGGCCAGGGAAGGATGTCCCAATATTAGTGCCACTAAATTTAGTTGAAGATGGTTTTCTACCATGGGGGTATGCCTCTGGGACATCAGCCTCTACCGCATGGGTTTCAGGTGGAATTGCACTTCTTCTAGAGGAGAAACCAGAACTACAGAGAGATGGGTCTTCGGGAGGCTCTAGCGCAATATCTGATGTCAAACAATGGATTTCTCAAAGTTCTACAGGGCAGGAAAGTCATGATGACCACTATGGCTATGGTATTTTTAATGCTGAGGCACTTATTGAAGAAGCTAATTCCTGATGTTAGGAAGTGTCCCTCAATGTTCCATTGCCATTTTCTCTTTGGGGTTGAGTTCAAGAGGGGCGGGCTACGGGGCCTGTTTCATGTCTGAGGGTGAAGAGGTAGAGGAAGTCCTCGAAAATATCGCACTTTGCCCCACCTGTGATGAAGAAGTTGGCCACATTATTCTACGTACTAAGGGCAGAGGAAAGGGTGTTGATCATCTTGTACAATGTGTTGTTTGCGATGGTGTTCATACTGTTGAATTACGCCCACCTAAGTCTACTGAAGTAAGGTTCACATTATCAGAGGGTTCTGATTCACGTCAAACGGTAATTGAAGTTGACATTGATGAGAAATTTTCAATGGGGGATGAATTCGATCACGATGATGCTGTGTGGAAAATAACTCGCTTGGAATTGCCAGATGCGACCTCATCCAAGCATGTATCTGCTAATGAGGTGAATATGGTCTGGGCTACTAGGTGTGACTTAGTGGTGGTAAGGCTAACTTTTACTGAAGGCGAGTTATCTTTTTCTGATCGAATAATTTGTGAACCTAATCAAGAATTCAAATGCGGTACAATATATCTTCACAATGGGGAGAGGTGGAGGATTCGTGCCCTACATAGCGGCCGAGGAAGAACTCTTAATGGGAGCATGAAGGCTGGTAATATTCGTCGGATATTCCTGCATTTACCTCCTGATTTTGAGGAAGCAAAAGAGAAAAGGATCAGAGAACGTGGACGTTGGCGAGGTCAAGAATTTGAAGGTCGTGAAGAGCACCAACAAAAGGTCCGAGAGGCAAATATTAGAAAGAAAATTAGAAATGAAGATGATTGAATCAATCATCTTCTATTTGACCACGGCATAAATAGGGCCTTTGTGACATGCCAAGCGATGTCAGGATTCTCTCTTAATCTTCGATGGCTATACTCGTACCATTTTTCACCAAATGGGATGTATACTCTGACCTTGTGTCCATCTTTCAATAGGCGCCTTCGTAATTCTCCACGAACTCCCAGTAACATTTGGAATTCGTAGCCCGGCCCTTTCATTTTCCTATTTGGTCCAGCATTTTTTCGTGGGTCGGGCTTATCAGGCATCATGCCCATATTTCGAAGTTGGATTAAGGAATCTTTAATCACAGGTTTGTCATGAGTAGCAATTCCACAATATGAGCCATTTTTTAGCATTAGTTCTAGTGCTTCAGAGAAACCGTTGTTGATTCGGTGATACTCGGTATGCGCAATTTCAGACGATTCAAGATAAATTCCTTTGCAGATGCGGAAATCTGCATTTACATCTAAAGTATCACAAATTGTTTGAATGTCATCTAGAGTTCTGAAAAGCCTAGCCTGTAATACGATTCCAACATTATTCAATTCCAGTTCATGCATTTTCAATAACATGTCAATTGTGGTTTGAGTGACTCTGTGATCCTCCATGTCAAATCTCACGAAGATATCGTGTTTGGCGGCTTTAGTTAGTAATTCTTGGATATTCTTGTATGCAATATCCGGGTCAATCAATAAACCAAAAGCAGTTGGTTTAATTGAGATATTGGCATCTAATTGGTGTTCAACTATTGCATCAATCACGCGAATATATTCTTGAAGAAAGAAATCAGCCTCCTCAATAGAAGAGATTTCTTCACCTAGGACGTCTACTGTAAAGCAACACCCTTCTTTTTTGCCCATTTCAAGCATTGTAGAAACTGCTGAATCAATAGTTTTCCCAGCAACGTATCGTTTTGCAACCCATCCTACCATGAAGCGTGGCATGATTGGAAGTACTCCTACAACCATGCGACCAAACATACCCATACGCTACGCCCCGTATAACGGAAGTGAGCATAGGCTCTTTGACGATTCCCCCAAAGTAGTTCAATCAAAATCATGAGTTCTTCCTATTGGTAGGTCTAACTCTTCACACAACCTTTTGATGGATTGACGTTGCCATCCTTTGAACGATTTTCGATCTAAGTGGGCAATTATTTGCCCTTCAGGAAAGGCTATTTTGGTACTTTCTAAACTTACTTTGATTGAATGTGCCCACTGTCCAAGAGGATAAGGTTCAGTAGTGCCATTCCAGTTTTCATCCTCAGGCTTTTCCATCTCAAGTGCATATGAAGCTAGTTGATGCCCAGCCCAACATTTGGTTTTTTTCAGGACATCGGTATGACGCGGAGCATAATGTCCACCACCTATGCCCAACATCACTTTAGATGCACGCCTCTCATCACTGCTAAGAGATGACCAGTCACCTAATCCTGGCCCCCCATTCAACCCCAATCCATCAGTCATGACATCAGCCCAAGCCTCTGCAGCATCTTCTCTCGCCCAATGGGATTCGGAAGAACCAATTTCAATGAACATAGTTGGCACTGAGAGAATGGGACCATGGTGTGTAGTTTCAATAGTCAAGTCAAATTCAGGAATCAATCCATGTTCTTCACCGGCTTGGCACATCCGCCTATACCATGAAGCGAAGCGAGTATTAGGCAAAACCACTTCTCCCTTTCTACCTCCATATTCAGCAGGTTCACCAATAGGCGATTCTCCCGGCACACCGATTACATGTAATGTCAAACTAGGCATTCCACTTGCTGCGAAGTGTCGTGATAGAAATATAACCTCATGGACCTCTTCTCCCGATTCTGAAGAATATCTCATATCTAGATTATCTTGCCAAAGTACTCTGTCGGGAAACCACCACATATGTACAGGTGCTGATTGGTGTGACCAATTTTTGCCACCTTCAATTTCTCCGATTTCATCCCATCCGCCGCGTCTTAGAAGGGCATCGCCTTGGATAGTTGAAGCAATATCTGGTTCTGAAATAATTAACAGAGTTACCATATTTATTCCTCCTCAGAGGAATGTGTTGAATCAAATAATGTATGGAATGAAGCTAGTACGCCAACTTGAGAAAAGAAAAGTAACCATTCAAAGGCAGCAGCTAGATTCAGCGAATGATTTGCTACTGCGGCAGCAGAAAGTTGTAATGAGGTGAATGTGATGGCTATCAGACTCCATCTTAGGACATTAATAGGAATATTCTTGAATTTCTTTTCGGAGTCAATTCTTGAGCGTGAAATAGTTGCCAATGAAGCCCATATCATGCCCCCATAGAAGATTTGTAATGCTAAGGCTACATGGGCGATAAGTTGTGTATGCATAGGAGTCCATGAAATAATTATCAATGAAGCACCAGTGAACATCCCCACTATCATACCTAGGTTGTTACTCCAGATGTGAAGGCTAGATGATTCATTTCGCGACAACTTGAGGCTGTTGCAAACAGCCATTTCATATGCAAGGAGAATAAATAGGAT
>DASCSU010000033.1:0-14474 GCA_034399495.1 Candidatus Thalassarchaeaceae archaeon | reverse complement strand
CGTTAGCCATCATCGAACGTACACATGATTAGTACTTGAAATGTTCCACACAATATGTTGAATTGATGTTTATGCCATGAAATGGCTTTCTGGAATTCAATCCTCTTCGTAAGGCATCCACAGCCCTGATACTGTGTCATACCAGTCAACATTACCCTCTGGATGCTGGCGCCAGTGAACTCCAGTTGGGTCAACATAAGATGGTAACCCCTCGGTTTCAGGGTCAATTTCCATCGATGTAGATTCACCGAAATCAACTAAGCTATCGTTACCGCGACGGTTCCAAAAGACCCCGCACAAAATACCAAACAGAATAGCAATGCCAATTCCAACAATAGCCACGATTGCTTGAGATGTCAACTTAGAATTACCAAAGAATGGTGTAGGTTCATAATTCTCTCCAAGTGATCTTTCAGGCCACATATTTGCAGGACCTGCTGCTTCTAATACCTCAGAAGAAACTTCTCCTTGAGGTGGTAATCTTACTAGATTGAATGCACCTTTAGTTGATTGTCCCTCAGGCGAAGTTACAGACACCCTAACCTTTGAGAGACCAACCTGCCAAAGACGACAATCAACTGTTGTGAATCCAGGAACAACCAGGGCGTCACCGCGGGGGTCTGCAATTTCCCATTGAACACTCATCAGGGCCATTGTAGTTCCAGGTGATGGCTCTATGGCAACGATACATTCGCTACCAACATCATCATTATGGCCTGTTACATTGAGAGAAAAGATTGGAGGCGGCAATGTATGAATTGTGAATTCAAGTTCTGTCTGAGTAGAAAATCCAAGTTTGTTTCGATAGAACATGACCAAGTGGTAATCGCGTGCTGGCCAAGTAGAACAATCAATATCCGACAAACCATTAGTTACTATCCAAGGTGTACCACTTAGAGAGATGGGCCCAATTGCATCATATCTTTCACCAACCTCATCGAGAAATACCCTCTCAATAGTACAATCGTCACCTAGGAATATCGTGTTTGCTGCTTCCAGATCAAGACGCAAATAAGGCAGAGTTAAACTTGCCAATAAATCAAATTCGCCAAAGTCCTCTGAATAAATGATCATGTTGCTCTCGGAATCCCAGACTTTCATCCTAACATTGTAAACACCGTCCCCCCATGCCTCTATATCTTGAGAACTGAAGTAAGGAGTTGTGCGATTGAAGGTTACATTGTCCCAGAAAGTCAAAGTCATACCTGCGTGTTCCACATCAACTTGTACTGCAGCCTGAGCATAATGAGAGGTTGTATTCAAGAGATAGACCACTCTAATTGTGTCACTATCACCATCATTATCCAAATCCAAACGGTCTGCTCGAGAATTATTTACAGAGATGTGGGGAGCATCCCCTTCTGCCATAACTATAGCTGAAAATAGAGGTGCGAACAGGAGTATGAAGGCGAGTATTCCAACTATTCGCTTACTCAAGGACCTCACCCCCTTCTTCCTTGCGCATTGAGGTAACAAAAATCAATGTGAATAAGAAAATGATGACTGGTGGTAAGAAGGAAAACAAAGAGCTAGTGGGGTTCTCGGACATCATAGAGAGGTGTGCGTTGACAGTGCCAAATGCGTCACTATAACCGTCACCGTTAGAATCTGGGCAACCCTGTAAGTCAATTGTTGAGGTGCCTGCCTCATTTGGACAATCATCCCTCAAACTGCCCATCGTATTATCTCCAAACCCATCGCCATCTGAATCAGCCCACTGTAGGCGATTAGTGGGGAATGCATCAGCTAAACCATCAGGGCTTGCAACCCAACTGTCATCAGCATCAGAATAACCATCACGGTCAGTGTCAGGACAGCCTAGACGATCAATTAGTGATACACCAAGACTAATTTCTTCAAATGGACAAGCATCTGGTTGGTGGCCTCCTTTGTTATCTCCAAACCCATCACCATCAGAATCTGCCCATTGGCTAGGGTCGTATTCAAAACGGTCACCATAATCTGAAAATCCATCATTATCTGAATCGGTACAACCATGTCTGTCTTCCCTACTTGTGCCAGGAATATCTTCACAGCGGTCAGGAGTTGTTGCTGAATCTGCTTGGTTGTCACCATATCCATCCCCATCCATGTCCTCCCATTGGGTTGGGTCATCGACAAATGCATCTGCTACCCCCATTGGGTGAGCAAACCAGCCAAGTTCTATTTGTGGGTCTGATGCACCATCGCCATCAGTATCAGGACAGCCCCAGCGGTCTCGATATGATTTGCCAAAAGTAGCAGGGCAAGCATCTGATTGCCAAGCATCTAATTCCTGATTATCCCCAAATCCGTCACCATCAACATCGTGCCATTGAGTCACCTCATCGGGGAAAGCATCTGCAAAGCCAGATGGATGGGCTAGCCAATAACCATCAGCATTAGAATATCCATCGCCGTCTGAATCTGGACAACCGTACCTGTCGTGTTTGCTGCTTCCTGCTCTTTCTACACAAGAATCAGGCTCGTTACCTGAAGAATTGTCACCATAACCATCTCCATCTTTGTCAGCCCACTGAGTTGGATCATCTGAGAAATTGTCTGCCTGCCACGCATTGGGATGTACTGAAAGTGAGTTGTCACCATATCCATCTCCATCGGTATCTAACCACTGTGTCGGATTATCAGGGAAGGCATCTGGTTCATTGCCCAATGGGTTATCTCCAAAACCATCTAAGTCACGGTCAGCCCACTGAGTCTTATCATTAGGGAAAGCATCTGCACACATTGTACCATTAGCGAGGCATATGTCAGGGTCGTAAAACCAGCCATTACCAGGATTGGACCAAAGGTCACCATCAGTGTCTAGGCAACCATATCTATCCTCAGTTGAGTTCCCCCATTCAGAAGGACAATAATCTGGATTAGTTGCATTTTCAAACCAAACTCCAACGCCACCATTCTCTCTAGTAGCATTCCAACTTGGATCTGCCCAATTGTCGCCAAATGAATCATCATCTGTATCATGCCATTGGGTGTTTTCATATGGGAAAGCATCTGCACCATCAGCAATAGTCCATGGATCAGTCGACCAAATTGCAGTAGGGTCTGGGTCTGAATAACCATCTCGGTCAGAATCAATGCAACCAAATCGGTCTAGGTAGGAATGGCCGAAGTAGGCTGGGCACGCATCTGGGTCTATTGCAGGGGCAGGATTGTCACCAAACCCATCAATATCTTCATCTGCCCATTGTGTTGATTCGTCAGGGAAATCATCTCCTTGGTCGGACCACCCATCTCCATCACGATCTGGACAACCCTCTCTATCTTCGGTAGATGTACCCACCGTATTTTCACAGTCATCATCATCGTCAACAATACCGTCAGAATCTGTATCACGGTTAGTAACGACTAATGTCGGAGTGATATCATAATCATAATAGCTTGAAAACCAGCCATCTGGAACTCCTTTTATTCTAAAATAATACCAATCAGATACTGATGCTGAAGTAGAAATAATACGTCCATTTTGGTCATTTCCAAACGATTGAGAGGCCATTTCATTTCCTGATGAATCGTATAATCCAATTGTACCATCATATCCATCAAAAGTTCCATGGCAACAAGTATCAACTGAAATCCGAACAATATCTCCTTTTACTGCTTGAATCTTCCACCAATCGGTTGTATCCCCATCAGCATCAACAGAGCCGCTGCTTGTTACCCCGTCAGTCATTGTTGCAGCGGTAGCCATGGAATCGTCGGCTGTGACAGTAGGTACGGCCATGAGGACAAGGAGAAAAAATATCGCAGTGGCGGACAGAGCGGCTCTCATCGGGTGCTTAAGCACCCGTCTAGGTCATAACCGCTTTGCTACCACGATGAGGGGCAAAATAGAGCGATAAAATTTCAATAAATGGTCATTCAGCGTAAAAATTGGCATATTTGATAGCATTCAAATCATAAGTGTACTCACTGACTACTCTCTTACGCCCCGCTTCGGCGAACATCGCCCGTTTCTCTGTATCTGCAAGCAAATTATTCACCTCATTTGCTAATGATTTTGGACTACCTACCTCAAACAGAGCACCCACACTTTCGTCTACCATTTCTGGCAGAGGGCCATCATTTACCGTAGCACAAGGGGTGCCCGAAGCCATTGACTCTAGTGGAATCAATCCCTGCCCCTCGTAAAGAGAAGGATAGACACATAGATCTGCTGAACGGAATAATTGAGCAAGGTCTGCAAATGCCATTCCAGACTCAATTGTGACAGCATTCTCAATGCCCAACTTCTTGGCCTGTTTTAGCAATGTTTTACGCATGTGGCCGCGGCCAACAATTACTAGATGAGCTCCGCTGTTTTTAGAAAGAATTTCTGGCATCGCTCGAAGTAAAGTCCTGAAGCCTTTCCTACCTGCTAAACGACCAACTGCGAGTAGTAGTGGAGTGTTAGTTTCGGCCCCTCCTGACAATGCAACCTCATCCGGTTGACCGTATCTATTACGCATCTTTTCATGGGCGATTTGTGAGTCTTCATCATCGTGATTCTGAGGTCTGAACATTTCCACATCAACACCCCATCTAACTACTTCAGCGCGCCAATTTTTTGGAGGGTTGTATCGCGATTCAAAATCACGTTTTGTTGCCTCAGAATTAGGCACGCACACAGTTGAGCCATGTACAGCAGCTCGCTCATATTTTGCATAATGCTTCGCTGTGAGTAAAATCGCCAAATCATTAGGATTCTTCCAAGTTGCTGACTCCCCATACTTAGCTGCCCGCACCATGCCGTCTCTTTCACCAAGCCATGAGCCATGCAAACTTGTTGTCACGTTCCCAATTTCATTACGAACCTTAGCAAATTGCTTAGGAGTCCAAGAAATCATTGGCGCATGCACATGAACAGCATCGACTGGCTCCCTCTTGTGTAATGCAAGCAACTCCTTCAATGCATGACGACCATATGAACGTGTGAAAGCCATAGGAATTTTTGCCCATTTGACCATTCTTACTGTAACTCCATCCTGTTTTGGTATCAATGTCGGATCCTTGCGAGCCTTTGCCTCATTTCGAGTAATTACCGTGATTTTGTGGCCCATTTTCGCTAGTGCCCCCGATAGATGGAACACTGTAGAACCCATACCGCCCCAACGCGGTGGATATTCCCCCGAAAGCATTGCTATGTGCGTTTTCTAACCCCCCAATGCCTCTAGGCTTGTTACCGCCTCGTGTGCCATCGTTTTCAAGCGATTCCCGTACAGTTCACACAATGGAGCCTTTCAAGAGAGATGAGGGGGTCGGCGGTTTAGGTGGTAGATATGTCTGATACACTTCCAGTACATGTGACCGTAGTAATTCCTACACGAAATGAAGAGGCGGCAATTGTTGATACAATTCGCTCCGTACCTAACGATGGTTGGTGTGAAAAACTTGATTTTTTGATAATTGATGGCAATTCTGCGGACAAAACTAGAGAATTAGCCGAGCAAGAAGGAGCTACTGTTTACCTCGAGCCACGAAGAGGATATGGGCGCGCCTACCGAACAGGATTTGCAATGGCGCCGGGCGACATTATCGTGACAATGGATGCTGATTGCACATATCCGGGCGAAGAGGTACCTGGGCTTGTCAAAAAACTCGTTGAGGAAGATTTGGAATTTATCACCTGCGATCGACTAAGGAAAGCCGAAGAAGGTAGCATGTCTGGAATGCATGGCTTTGGTAATTGGGCTCTCTCGTTTACTGCCCGCATGTTATTCTGGTATGGAATTCATGACTCACAATCTGGAATGTGGGTATTCTATAAGCGCATAATGGATAATCCAAAGATGAGGCCCACTAATGATGGTATGCCGCTTTCAGAAGAGATGAAAATCAATGCTCGGCGCTGTTTTGGCAAGAAAAAGGCAATTGAGATTTCTGTACCATACTACCCAAGAGTCGGCGATGCTGAGATTAATACTTGGGCTGATGGTCGAAAAAACCTCATATTCCTCTACCTCAAGAGATTCGGACTCAATCGTACCCGTTCGCCTTGGGGCCCTGAAAAATAACCAAAATAGTAGGTGTTGCTGGCAACACCTCCTGTTGGCAGGTTCACTCATAGGTTAAATTACTACATAGTAGTAATACAATACAGGTAGATGGGTTTGGCTGTAAGAAAATCCAATGTTCCGGCCCTTGGCGATGAACCGATCAGAATTGGTTCAGGTGGAGGGTTTTGGGGAGATCGGCCATTAGCGCCGCTAGACCTTCTCAAAAGTGATGATTTGGATTATCTGATGATTGACTATCTCGCTGAATTAACTCTCTCCATAATGACCAAACAAAAACGACGTGACCCCAGTTCTGGATGGGCTACTGACCTAGAATTGTGGCTTGCCGCAGGTGGAATTCATACACTAAAGAAAAAATCAGTGAAATTGGTGACCAACGCAGGTGGCGCAAATCCTGAGTCCTGTGCAAGAATGGTCCTTGAGCAAGCGAATAAAATCGGTTGGCATGAATGTAAAGTCGCTGTAATTTCAGGAGATGATATTCTCCCGCGACTTGATTATCTGTTGGAAAATGGAGAAGAATTTGCACATTTTGAATCCGGAGAAAAAATATCTGAAAATGGGGCTGAAATGATGTCAGCCAATGCCTATCTAGGAGCTGGACCTATCGCATCAGCACTAGAAATAGGTGCTGATATTATCATTACAGGACGGGTTGCTGATGCCAGTTTGCTAGTTGGTTGCATGCTACATTCTGCGGGTTGGGCGCACAATGCCTTCCAACTTGGATTAACTCGGGAATCACCAGTTGCTGATTGGGCTCCAGAAAATGTCAGAAACCCTCTAGATATTCTAGCACAATGGACCGTAGCAGGTCATTTGATAGAATGCGGAGCTCAAGTTTCAGGTGGGAATTATTCTAATTGGGGAGATGTACCAAACCTTGCAACCCTAACTCTACCTATTGCTGAAATTTATTCTGATGGAGTGGTGAAAATAACTCGAGGTCAGGGCGGAGGAGGGATGGTTAACAGAGGAATTGTTGCTGAACAATTGATCTATGAAATCGGTGACCCCGCAGCATACATCACACCAGATGTTGTAGTTGATATGCGAAATATTACTCTTGAAGATGAATCTGAAGATGTGGTTGTGGTCACGGGTGCTATTGGCAAACCTGAACCCGAATCTCTGAAAGTTAGTGCCGCCATTGAAGGAGGTTGGTTTGCAGCATCTTCGCTTCTAGTTAGTGGCCCTGATGCCCTAGGTAGAGCAACTGCTTGTGATGCAGCACTTAGAGGACGACTCTCTGCTCTAGAGGAGTTAGAGATTTACACCGAATTCATCGGTGGTGGAGTTTCTCTTCCAGAAAATATCCGTCAACGTGTTTCATCCACACTAAATCCCCCCGAGGTGTTGCTACGTTGGGCCGTTTCAAGTACAAATAAGCAAGACATTACCGATTTCAGCCGAGAAGTAGCCCCACTTGTTCTAACTGGCCCTGCAGGCGTAGGCGGATATGGCGCACGACCTAAACCACGCCGCCAACTGCAATTCTGGCCTAGCCTAATTTCTAGAAAATCCATCGAACCATTTGTTAGAGTTGAACTTCTAACCCATCTTCGAATCACACAAGAAAGTGAACGATTCCATTTCATTCGCAAGCGTACTAGAGGTATTCTTTCCCGACTACAGGATGAATTAGATGACCGAGAATGGACTCGCCCAATAGTGAAGAAACTTGGATGGGAAAGTAATGATGCTGATGCCGAAGTAACAAATTTGCAAGAAAAGGAGGTGGAAAGTTGAGTGATGTAATTTGGATTCCTCTCTCTGATTTAGCACATGGAAGATCTGGTGACAAAGGTGATGCGTTCAACATTGGACTTATCGCACATCAGAAAAACTGGATTGAACTCCTTGAGAATGCTGTTACCCCAGAACTCTTGGGGGAGTGGTATGGTGACTCTGTCAGCGGATTAATTTCCGTATGGCCTATGCCAGGTATTGGAGCAATTAACTGCCTTTTACGAGGTGGTTTGGGTGGTGGTGGTACAACTTCATTGATGCTTGATGCACAAGGAAAAATATGGGGTCAATCTATCCTAAGGATGCGTGTCCCAGTAAACAAAAAGCGGGCTACTGAGTTAGGTGTGACACTAGATAACCACTCTGAAGACCAATGGGATTTATCGCATCTTTGCTGATTAATCTAAGTCTGGCATTGAAGGAACGTCTGAAATTACTTCTTCAACTTCTTCTGTGAAATCGACATCTGATGATGCCTCTGTTTCTGGCTTCCTTTCTTCAATAGCGCCTTCATCTGGTTCACTGAATCCACCTACACCCCATGATTCAATCATCTCAATATCTGCTTCAAGACGTCTCTTGCGCACTAATGATAGCATGATTCCTCCGACAACCAAGGTTCCAAGAAACCCTAACACAAGGAGGACCGCACTGTCCATAATCAGGTCTAAGAAGGAGGCTTCTTTAGATGCGCCTTCCACTTTTATCGTAGAAGAAAGACGGTTGGAAACACGTGGATCATCCGTTGGACCATCGCGACAAATAACTTCGATGTTCATCCAGCCATCGCGTCCAGGTGTAACACTGACCTGACTCGTCCATGTACTGTCTCCAGCAACTGCGTCGGCACCACTACCACCATCATTTAGTGTGAAATTGGTTTCAATTCCACCCTGAGATGCCCAACCAACACATTCCCATGTAGTCATATCTGCATCTATCACGAATGCACGCACTGTGACTGTCTCTTTTTCTCCTGCAGTCAAGGTACCAGGCTCCATCAATAAATCATCTAATATCGGCCATGAATTCTCAACAGTGATGTTAGCAAATGCCCATGTAGAAGCACCGCGGCTATCTTTTACTTGAAGTGAAATCAAATGATTACCCGGCAATAAAGTCTGATTTGCAATCACAGTCTCATTAAGCAAGACTGCTGTTGAACCCTGACCAAGGTACCAACGATAGAGAACAATATCCTCATCAGCATCCCATGATTCATTTCCATCGAGTAGAACATTGTCACCGGGTGAAACTGTCTGCCCCTCTAGAGGTGATGAAATTGTGGCTATTGGAGGAGATGCAAGGACCTTGATGGTTCGAGTATCAGACCTGCTCATTCCATCAGAATCAGTAACTGTGAAAGTAAGTTCATGGTCTCCTGAAGGCATATATCTAGAATACCAGAAATTCGGATCTACTGCATCTAGTATAGGCTCTGAAAGAAGGTTTGAAGTCACAGATAATGTGAAGTTGTCACCATCGGGGTCCCAAGACTGCTGAGGGTCAAACAAGACAACCTCGTCGCTAACAACTTCAATTCCATTACTTGGTGAAGTGAGAACAATGATTGGGGCACTCTTAGAAATCTCTAGAGTAATCGAATCGCTAACCGGCGGGTTAGTGCCGTCAGACACTGTCAATGTCACTACGTTGGTACCATTCGGTAGACGAGCTTGAACCTCCCAATCACCACCAAACGGTTCGCTAAGTTGGTCACTAGTCCACACTGGGGTTACAGTATCTGGGTTTGATACTGAGCCCGGATTACATAGCCAACCTGCTGACATTTCAGGGAATGTCTCAGAGCATGGAGCGTCCCAATCCCCTGAGCCATAAGCAGAGAACTGAATCAAATCGGCAGACTCTGCGGCAGATGCTGTGATTGGAAGTTCAATGTGAGCCAAAGGTGGAGAGTTGAGAACTAGAAGTGTTACTTCAAAGGGTTCTGACCATTGATTAATGTGGTAAGAATCATCATCTGATAGGCGTAAACTCAGAGTATGATTTCCTTGACTCAAGTGCCCGACCCAAACCAATTGATTAGAAATTGAAGTATTCAAATTTCCATCTATTGATGAGTGCCACCATGCGCTGATGGGGTCATCTTCTGGATCAAAAGATGCTGAACCATCAAAGGTTACTTCTGCTTCAGAATGGCTAGAAGAACGGCTAACTGTAAATGTGGGATGAGGATACTCATTCTGTACCTCAACTGAGATGTTGACATGAATTGGTGGATTTAACCCATCAGTGAATGTAACTACATATGTGAACTCCCTGTTTATTGCACTAGCGAAACTTCGGTTCCATTCTAAATCATAGAAGACTGCGCTTAATGACTCGTAATCTGCTCCCTCTTGGATATCTATTGTATCTCCTTCATAATCAACGGTACCGCTAGCATTGAAATGTACCATTTCAGTATAATTGACCCTCAATACCCCATCAAAATCAACTGGAGGATCTGTAGTAAATACAACGTTGGGAGGTAAGTTCACGAACTCAATCGTACGCATCTCGCTTGCACAGTTCCCTTGGTCGTCACACACCTCTAGTGTGATTTGATGGACACCATCAGTAAGAACGCAATTACCATCATTGAATTGTAGGTTAGCTGCGCCAGAACTGCCCACACTTTGGCAGAAAGTGGTGTGTGAACCATCGATACTGCTAGTCCAAGTGAAAGTCAAAGGGTCATTATCCAAATCCCAAGAATTGCTAGCATTGAACCACAGTGCTGCACCCGAACTAACTACTGTTCCATTTAGTGGCTCGTCCCAGATAATGAGAGGGGGTTGATTGACTAATGTGATAGTGCATAGGTAGTAGGATAAATCTTGATTGAGAGAATCAGGGCCTGTTGAACCGGTCGTATTGTCGTATGTGCAATCAGTTGAAATGTCTGTTATTGAAGATGAACCAGAAATTGTGTGACGTTGCCCTACGAAGGGGCCAAGAACCAAATTACCAATATATGGCATTGTAACATCGAAATCGGATTCGATTTGTGAAAATGAGACATTTACATGCGCCCATGGAAGGCCGTGATTATTTTGATTGACTGCCCACATATCGACAAACCACATCTCATCGAAAGTGGCACCAATAGGCAAGGTTGGAAGTGTAACTTGACTTGAGATTGAGCGGATATAACTTGAACCAGTTACTGCTAATGTCATACTGCCTTGTGTGAAATCTGTCAAGTTAACATCGCTAGAAGAAATTGCAACATTACCACTGCATCCTGAAACATCCAAGCCCCAAGTTTCCAACAATGGCATATCTGTAATTGAAAGACAATTGGTGCCAACTAATGTGCTGTTGCTAAGTTTTGATTCTAAGCCGCGGCCTGTCCATTGAATCCCAGCATGGCTGCCATGGAGGTTGATTCCTTCTAGTACGGCATCAACCTCATCGAGAAAGATTGCTGCTGATGTGCTAGTTAAATTAGTGTAAATTTCAGCCCCATTAATCTCTACCCAGCCATTCCAACTTAGGGATGAATCGTCAATGATGATTGCTGATTGGCCTTGGGGCACATTTGGATCGTGAACTGCTAAATTAACAAATCTGATATCAACACTTTCCTCTACCCTCAATGCAGCCCAATTATCATTTATTGAGGTGCAATCAACACATTCAACGATGTTTCCAGATGAGGTCAAGTCATTGCTTTCAACAAAAACCATGCCAGCACCATTTTGTGAACTAGGTGCTGAATATCCATTATTGCTAGTCGTTAGGTTGCTCAACCAAACCTGCTTTGAATCAGTCACTCTCAATCCTGAAAAGCCATTATTTTCCAACAAAAGGTTGTCAACAACAGGGAACATTTCTGAAACACGGAGGCCTTCTTGACCGTTATCATGAGAATGCCAACCTGAACCATTGATAGAACCTTTAGAAACAAAAATCCCTGTACCTGGTGACTCTGAAACTTCGAAATTAATCAGAGATGCACCTCCGTTGTTACTACTGCGGGAGAAAAAGCCTGCACGAGCATTTGTTCCCCCTATAACTGAGCCAGAGCGAGTAACCGTGGTATTGACAAATGTGGTAGAAGGGTCAGTCATGTACAACTTAATCCCGTTAACTGTGTTATCGTGAATGTTGAGATTCTCAAACCAACCCCCGCTAGTGTTGAGGAAAATTGTACCAAAGGCAAGCCCCGGTGTTGACGCATTAACACCGCCTGTTCCAAACACCTCGAGATTGTGGAAACGCGCCATCATGTAGACAGAGTAATTGAAGCGGTCAACTTTTGTCAGCATGACTCCTGTGTATTGTGAATCACCAATTACAGTATTTTTGAATACTGGACGAGTGGTCATATTATCTGTACGGTGTAGGACATAGATTCCATTATCACACTTCGAAATATTGATATTTTCAATCAGAGGGATGGAATCCTCAACGAAAATTGCGGCTGAAATATTCATTGTCGCTCCACCAACATCTGAAATGTTGACATGACGAATTACGCCACCGCTACCGCCCCAATAGGAGATCGCGCGGGTTGTTTGATTGAAGAATGTGACATCCTCAACAAATGGGGCTGAGCTAGCGCCTACTGACAAACCGAGTCCATATCGCCAATGTGTCATAGCACCATGCACATCTTTACCGCCTTCATGGAAATTTACTCGTCTAATGACTGGATTAGCAGAATCAAATAAGTCAATTGCAACTAAATCAACATTATCAAACAAAACATCTTCAATAACTGGGTCACTATTGTAGATTGTTAATCCAAACTGGGCATCTGAGAATGTCATATTGCGTAAAGATGAGCCGCGGTTGCGGCTAGTTGCATTGAATTGGAATCCATCGTGCCAAATATAACCAGGCTCGACCTCAACTGTAATTGGATCAACTTGTGTTCCTTGAGCAACAATCTTGCCATCAATGAAAACCCTCACTCCGGGACCTAATTGAACAGTCGTGCCAGCAGAAATACGAAGTTCATCACCAGCAGAGACTGTGAAATCATTAGGAATATTTACTGTACCTGACCAAATTATCAAGGCGCGAGTGGATGCTGAATCTTGAGCATCTACAGAACCTAATTCAGCATCATTTGATGGTATTGGTAATGATGCCAATGGGGAAAAGAGCATGAGTAGCGTTAACAGAACTGCCGCTCTCACGCTACTACTCATAATTTAGCACGCTAGGTTGTTTATGTTTGATGGTTCCCCTCGTGTGTGTGCGCGAGTATCAATCGACTTCAACCACTATGAAAGGTATACCACGCTCCTCCGCCATATCAAGAACAACGTTTGTCCACTTGCTAGTTGAAGAACGAAATGCAAGGATATGAGTTGCAGCATCAAGGAGTCTATGAGTAAGAGATGTCGGGGCTTCATCTCGGCCTTTATCTTCAATTCCTTGGCGTGGAGCACCCCACTCTTCATTGAATACCGCATATGGAATATTGTTGTTATCAGCCCATCTTTCAGCAAGACAATCTACACCACTAGCCCCTCCTGTAATAACTAAGTCTGGATAGGCCTCCATCTCTGTCCAATTCTCTATCGCTTCTTCAACCACTGAGTAATCATAGAATCTACTGGAACCCACCACCACTAAATTGATGACTCGGCCATCTTGATTCAAATCTCTACCACCGAGGCGGCCAATGACATCGCCTCCCGTTTCTGCCTTCATAGTTCTGAATATCTATATGAGGAAATAAACCCATGTATCAAAAACTTGTTTTTTGCCACTATTTCACTATTATTACTAAACATATCAATAGATGAGATTATCATGGGGTCGTTTGTCGGCCGCAATAATGGATACTGCATTCATCCTTCTGAAAACCGAGCCGGGGCGAGAAAAAGATGTCTATTCAGCACTTTCAAACATCGCTGAAGTTAGAGAAACTCACGCACTTTATGGGGAATACGATTTACTCGCTCTAATTGAATGTGATAACTCCAAAGATTTAACCTCAATTATTATGGGAAAAATGCGCCAGATTGGCGGTGTTAAAGAGACTGAAACTCTAATTGCAGTAGATTACTGAAGGTGAAAAAATGGCAGTAGGATTCGTATTGATTGTAACAAAAGCTGGCTTTGAAAAGCAAGTCCGAGGTTCACTTGATGGCATAGATTTGATTACTGGTCGTTGGGGAGTTTTTGGCGAATTTGATCTCATTGCTAAGGTAGAAGCTGAAGATGATATCGCGCTAACAAGATGTATCGTAGAAGATATTCGTACTATTGAAGGCATCACAGAAACAAGAACCTTGATTGGCGCTGAAATCTGAGAGGGTATTTGCGAAATCGTGAATAACTCGCGTTGTTATCGAAAATCATGCGTAAGGAAGCAATTGCACCAATACTCGTTCTGCTAATGTTAGTAGCAATGGGTGGATATGCTATGATGAAAAATGATGCGACAAGCGATGATTCACCAGATGATGGCGATGACAATAACGAGATAAGTGATGAATGGGATGTCTATTACGTAGACTCTGGCGATGATTTACCAAACTGCAATTCTGATACTAAGGGAAGATTGTACTATGTTCAAGCAGATGCGGGTTTCCAAACCTGTACGAGTACTGGTTGGGCATTTGTTGACCTTACTGGTCCTGCTGGAAATAACGGCACTGATGGAGCACAAGGCCCCGTAGGCGTTGATGGTGCTGATGGCGCTGATGGTGTCAATGGAACAGATGGTGCTGATGGTACCCAAGGGCCTGCTGGTGTGAACGG
>DASCSU010000032.1:0-14486 GCA_034399495.1 Candidatus Thalassarchaeaceae archaeon | reverse complement strand
TAATAGACAAGGGATACTACAATGGACTTCACTTCCATAGAGTAATTAAGGGATTTATGATTCAAGGCGGCTGTTCCATCTCTAGTGATCCAAATTCACCAAGGTGTGGAACTGGTGGACCTGGTTATACAATCCAAGATGAGCATCTTGATGACGCCCGATTCACAAACGATGTGGGCACTCTTTCAATGGCCAACACCGGCAGACCTAACTCAGGTGGTGCTCAATTTTTCATCAACACAAATCACAACCGATTTCTAGATTGGTGGGATTATAGCACTTCATCTCAGCATCCAGTTTTTGCAAAAGTAACTGATGGCATGGACATAATTAGATCAATTGAAAGTAGCCCCACTGGAGCTCAAGACAGACCTATTACACCCATAAAAATTATTTCAGTCAGGCGATGTTAGAGCACTCGTTTCCGCTATTTAATAAATATAAGTGACCAACTAGTCGTTAATTTATTAAATAATTAATAATAGCGCCACTACATGGCGAAGCATCGGGCCGGGGATCGGCGGATTATCAGCATCAGCATTCCAGAAAAATTAGCAAAGCGATTGGATAGGAAGATTGGCAGAGGGAGACACAACAACCGTTCTGCGACTATCTCTAGATTAATCACTGAAGGATTAGAAAGTGAAGGGGCTGATGTAAGCGAGAGCGCCCCTGTTGAGCCTCGCGTCGCCGAGAGTAACGAGGGCGTGAGGGTTGAAACTGATACAATGGGAGAACTAGAAGTCCCTTCAGATCGATATTATGGTTGTCAAACTGCTCGCTCGCTGTTGAATTTTGATATAGGCCGCGATACAATGCCCCGCTCATTGATTAGGGCTTTTGGTATATTGAAACAAGCCGCTGCTGAAACTAATCTAGAATTAGGAGAGTTAGATGAAAAAACCACAAAATTAGTCGTTAGCGCCTGTGATGAAGTCATATCTGGTTCATTAGATGGCCACTTTCCTTTGAAAATATGGCAAACCGGCTCCGGCACTCAAACCAATATGAACGCAAACGAAGTAATAGCTAATCGAGCCATTGAATTAGCAGGTGGTGAACTTGGGAGTAAAACCCCCGTCCACCCGAATGACCATGTGAATCGCGCCCAATCAAGTAATGACACATTTCCTACCGCCATGCACATTGCGGCTGCAGAAGAAATTCAACATCGGTTGTTACCCGCCGTAAGCCACCTTAGAACTGCACTTGCTGCTAAAATGAATGAGTTTGCATCAATTGTAAAAATTGGAAGAACGCACCTAATGGATGCCGTCCCACTAACACTTGGCCAGGAATTTTCAGGCTATGTTGCAATGCTTGAAGCCGATTTGAAGAGAATTGAAAATTCCCTAGATGACTTACTCGAATTGGCACTTGGGGGCACCGCTGTTGGAACCGGACTCAATACACATCCAGAATTTGCAGAATTAGTTGCTAGTAAGATTGCTGATAAAACTGGAATGGAGTTTTCTTCTGCTGAAAATAAATTTGCGCAGTTGGCTGCACATGATGCTATTGTAGCTGCTTCTGGATCGCTAAATGTACTAGCCGCGTCGTTGATGAAAATTGGGAATGACATACGTTGGCTTGGCTCGGGACCACGGTGTGGATTTGGTGAATTAGCGCTTCCTGCAAATGAGCCGGGTTCAAGCATCATGCCAGGCAAGGTAAATCCAACTCAAGCAGAGGCATTGACTATGGTTTGCTGCCAAGTATTTGGCAACCATACCGCCATCACAATAGGAGGTAGCCAAGGTAACTTCGAATTGAATGTATACAAACCAATGATGATACACAACCTATTGCACAGTGTGGACCTACTCTCAGATTCTTGCAGATCTTTCGCTGACCGCTGCGTAGTTGGATTAGAAGCCAATATCGGAGCTATTTCGAGCCACCTTGAAAATTCATTGATGTTAGTGACTGCTTTGAACAGGCACATCGGATACGACGCCGCAGCTAAAATCGCGAAAAATGCACATGAAAGAGGCATTACATTGCGTGAATCTGCTCTTGAATTAGAATATTTAACTAACGAACAATTCGATGAATGGGTTAGGCCGGAAGAAATGGTCGGACCAAAAGAATAGGTCATCAAAACCCAGTGCTACGTAGTTTGGGCAGCGTAACAGTTAGAATAGGAACGGACTCGACAACGATTTAACTCGTAGAAACGGGGGTTGGGAGAACTGGTGAGTGGGGTTCCATCCGGAGGGACTTCTTCCCACTCACCAGCCTCCGCTGGTTGCAGTTCTGGACAACCTAAGTCACCCATTACCACCACGGCTTAACTTCCTCTTTCGATTCTATCTCGCCGCATCCTAGTTTGACAGCAGTTAGGAGGTGATAAAACCCTACTGATCCCCTAGGCGCAGGTTGCATTCCTTACTCCTTGCGAAGTTTGGTCCGCGAACTCCTTCCATTAGACCTGGCTTTGACTTGACTTCCTTCAATATCTACAGTTAACTTTAGTTGCCTTTCGACTTCCTCTATCTTCCGTTTCAATATCTGGTTATCTTATGTCTCCACTAGATTTCCTATCCAGAGTAATCGATTGGTTCCGCGCCTCTTTTACAAGGCGCTTTCCCAATCTAAACCTAGTGGCATGGAGTTGGTTCGCCGAAGCTTGCCTCACCCACGCCATCAGGCGGAATCACGCCGAGGCGTTCCTCACTTCCTGCAAAGGCCTTCAAAGTAGCCGGGGTTTAATCCGGATCGTCATCCAACCAATGCCTCCACGATTACTCGTTTTGGCTAGTCGACTTCTACCCCCGAGGGGCCCACGCCGACAGACGGGCACGGGAACAGCCGAGGCCGTCCCCGCCACTCCTCAGGAGCAGCAAACTCCCCGTGTGTGAGAGGGGGCGATAAATCTTTCGGTTAGAGGGGTTGTTTTGGACCGGAAAAATGTAATTATTACCTCTTTTTCCAGTGGAAAGATTTGTTAATAATTTGCGTTTTATTTCCTCAACGCGCGTAATCTATCTTTCAATAGATTTCGATTTGGATCAGGTGATACATCGCTCTCATCACTGGTTTGAACGACGCTGACGCGGCGTTCAAATAGTTCTTTATTGAACAACAAAACTCTACCATCATCCAACCCAACAGCCACCCTATCAGCCCTACTTGTAAGCGACCTAATGCGTGGCAAATCAGAAAATTTAGCCAACTCCACACCACCCTTAGATGACAATACCCAAAGAGTCCCACAGAAACCATTCCAAGTAGCAAGCCAGCAGGTTTTATCGCCTTGGAATTCAAAAGCTATTGCGCATTCATCTAATGGAGATAAAACATCAGAATCCCATAATTTCCCCTCAGCAGATGAAATAGCTCTGACTTTTCCATCATCCCCGCCCGCTATGGCGAGTTCGCCATCAGATGCAAGAACATGGACGCCACCTTTGGAGGAATTGTCTAACTCATTCAGGCTAACCCCATCATCTCCAAGAAGAGATACAAGTCCAGATGCATGGCCAAAAACAGTAACTCCTTCTGATGTTGTGCCGCATAGAATTGGGTCATCATCTGCTATTGTAAGATGATTACATTCATCATCAGTTTGTCTCATTAACCCACAACGAGGCCTGCCTAAACCCATTGTTGCATATCCCTCTTTGTCAAGAAGTAGGTGCCATGGCCTTTCCTCAAATGTATCTTGACGGACTAAGTCACCATTACCATCAAATCGCCAACAGATCGACTCGATGAAATCATTCAATTCTATTTCATATACTGAAGATGTAGCGAGTACTCTATCTCCATCGTCTGAACATACGACTAAGTCAGAAGAGCCTACTAATGTATGTCTCCACTGCTCCTCGCCACTTTTTGCATCAAGGCAGTTGACTTCGTTTCCAGCAGTTGCACAGATAAATGGTGGAACAGCCTCACTGGCCCCACACATTCTCTCCACCCTATCTTCAGCTTCACTGTGCCAAAGTTGCTTACCGTCTGCATCCCAGGCCCTCAAATTTCCATCCCAATCCCCAGCATATAGGCGATTATTACCTAATAGAACACAAGAGGCAGCGGCAGGCATGTCACGCACATACCAAATGTAGTCTTCAACCGCCGCCACAGTATGTGGTAGGATAGGTTGGCTATTGGCCTTCGCATCCCGTACATCACTCAAAGGCTGTAGAGTAAGGTAATTTTTTCTCCGAGATAGGTGACAAAGGCATCTGGTTTAGGTTGCTCTCCTGTAGCTTCTTCAATTAAATCTGAAGGCTCAATAATCGATCCTCTTGCGTGCACGTGTGTGCGCATCCACTCTAAAAGTGGTGTAAATTCACCATTGCGGATTTGTTCATCCAAATTTGTAATATCTTCCCTAGCAGATACCAAAAGTTGAGCCGCGTAAAGATTGCCTAAAGTATAGGTTGGGAAATAACCAAATGCACCAAACGACCAATGAATATCTTGGAGAACGCCTTCAGTACGTGTTGGTGAGCGGACCCCTAGGAACTCCTCATACATGTCATCCCAAGCATCGGGTAAATCATCGACTTCTAATTCGCCATTGATGAGTTTCTTTTCAACCTCATAACGAATCATTATGTGAAGGTTGTATGTTGCTTCATCCGCCTCAACACGAATTAGACTAGGTTCAACTTGGTTGACTGCCTGCCACAACATTTCAGGTGTAACACCTTCAAAATTATCTGGGAAATATTTCTGCCACATTGGAAATGACCATTCGCAGAACTCTAAAGAGCGCCCTATTTGATTCTCCCATAACCGACTTTGACTTTCGTGGACACCAAGTCCATTCGCTTCACCTGCGGGTTGGAAATCTAAATTTCGTGGCCGGCCTTGTTCATACAATGCATGACCTGTTTCGTGCATGGTGCCAAAAATCGCACCATAGGGCTCTTTCTCATCATAGCGAGTGGTCCAACGAACATCGTCAGGGTTTGAGCCGCCACAAAATGGATGGGTTGATTCATCTCGACGACCAGCTTGGAAATCAAAACCAATGGCTTCTGATAGGGCTTGACTCAATGCCTCTTGACTTGCTTTTGGCCAAGGATGCTTGTGGACCCAACTACAATCTGGTTTATTCTCAAGTTCTGAAACTGACTTGATGAGTGGGACTGAGGATTCTCTTAGGCCAGCAAATAGCGGATCTAATTTAGCAACTGATAATCCAGATTCGTACAGATCAAGAAGAGCATCGTAAGGGTTTTCGTCATAGCCAAGGTAACCTGCCAATTCCCGCGACATATCAATCATTTTTGCCAAGTCATCACGGAATATAGAGAAGTCATTTTTCTCACGCGCTTCTGTCCAGGAAACTATGCTCTTGGATGTATGGCGTGCCTTTTCTTCAACGAACTCTACTGGCTTCTTTGTCGCTTTGTCATATGAATCACGAATTATCCTGAGGTTGCCTTGTTCAATTTCATCATCACCGACTTCTGCTTCTGCTGTTGAGAGTAATTCCCCAACCTTTGGGTCAGTCATTCTTTTATGTCCTTCTTTGGATAGCCAAGCAAGTTGTTCTGCACGTAGTGCTGCAGCCTTAGGGGGCATCATTACTTCTTGATCCCAACCTAGCAATCCACCAATTTGACCCATTACATCTAACTCGCGCATGCGCTCCATCAGTGCATCGTATGCTTCGCCCATGGGCTGGGAAATACCCATTATATCTCAAACCTGCGGGAGAGGATAATTACAATCAAAAGAGATTTAGATAAACAATAGGTCTAAGATTTGAGAATATGAAGTTGATACCACTAATTATTGGTTCTATATTATTGCTTGTTGCCATTTTTGCTGGTTTCATTGGCTTTTCTGGAGAGGGTACTGAAAGTATGGAAGTACCATCATGTTCTACAGGAATTGAGGGATTGGATTTCTGTGACAAATCAGTAATGCTTGACCAAGAAATACCCGTCCCTAGCGCAGTTAATGGAATAATTGTAGCTTCCTTCAATATTCAATGGGACACACCTGATGCTTGGATTGGAATAGTGGATGCTAGCGAAGTTAGTCATTGTACAGATAGTGGAGATGAATACCTTCTTTGCGATACTGAAGACTTGACTTTCATTGTTGGTGGGCCTGATAGTTCAGGAGAAATTGATTGGACTCTCACCGGTGGGAACTATCGATTTGTTGCAGGTAATTCATTAGGAAGTTCTGCTCAAACAACACAAATAGATTACCAATATGATGTGATTTTGACTCAATCTATTGCTTGGTTTCTTGCACTGATTGGAATTGGATTGATTGCTCGTGGCATCGTTAAAGGAAAGAAGTAGGTTCAGGATGGATTTTCAACAAGGTAATCAATGTAATCAAATACTTCTTCTATCTGTTCATCTGGGATTTCTTTGTAAGATTGATTGAATTTTCCTTTGACGCAAATAGCGATGTGGGCATAGGGATTTCTTCCCTTTGGGTGCCGGAAAGAAGGCGGGAGTTTGCCAACTAACTTGTCTCCAGCCGCTTGAATGTAATTCCAAACTTTCTTGGCATTCTCTGGGGTCATGTAAATGTCACTTATACTCCAATCCAACTACGTAATCCAAGGCCGATTAAATAAGAAATCATGCTAACTACGACTAGAATTGATGTCATTTCAAAAAAGCGATGCCTGAATGATTGGACTTCAACAACAGACACGTAGAAATTGAATACTGCAACTATCAATAGGCCTATTGCAAATGTGCAACAGAGAGCGAATACATGGGGTTCAAGATCAAAATATGTAGGGCTATCAGAATGGATTAATAGATATGGGGAAATCAACAAAATTACTGTCGATAAATAAGCTAACCAAGTGAATAGTGCTGCTGTTTTTGCTGAGCTTTCTGCTTCCTCTGCGCGCTTAGATAAAAATTGTGAAGCGCCCATGCTGAATGCTGCTGCAATACCAGTAACTAGTCCAGCTAAGGCAACCAACTTCATTGATTGGAGTGCAAAAGTTAAGCCTGCTAAAGCACCTGTTAATTCAATTAAAGCGTCTGACATACCCAGGACAACACTGCCAGTATAATCCAACCGTTTTTCTGCTAACATGTCTGTCAAACGATTTTCGTGGCTGTCTTCTTCATCAGCCAGATCTGTTAATCCAAGTCGGCGGTATGCCTTCGATATTTCACGTTCAGCCCTCTCCATCAATCGAATTGCAAACGTTAGGCCAAATACCCTAGAAAGAAATATGTGGAATAAAACCATGAATTTGCGGGCTTTAACTTGTTGCCCTGTTATCTCTGCCAATATCTGTTCATGCCGTTCCTCTTCAACTGCTATTTCATTGAGAATATTACGGCTTTTTTCGTCTTTATGACGTAAGGCCAATCTACGGTAAACTTCTGATTCCGTTGCTTCCATCCGCTGCAACCGCAAATATTCAGGTAAATTTTGGTCGCTCACTAATCTTTGGGAGGTTTATCTTACACATCAAACCTCGCTAACTATTGTCCGACGCGCTCATATTACAGATGACTAACCGATGTCATGATGAGCGAGGTGCTTGAGGCTGAAATTGCTGATGATGTACCTGATGCCAAAAGAGAGCAGAAACAATTGAACATTGCTTTTGGTTCAACTGTTCTTTTTATCGTAGTGATGATGATCTTTGCATCCGTATTCTCCTCAAATATTGCTGATGACTTAATTGATGGGGGAGATGGACATTGGCTACCACCAGTGGAACAGCGTTCTAACTTACAATATCGTAGTGATGATGTATTCAGTCGAGTTTCTTGGAACGGCTCCTTTGGAATTGAAGAAGCACGTTCAATCTATGTCGAAGTAGATACAATCACTGCTGCTGATGGTGGCGCAGGAGTAACGGGGGATGCTGAAGTTCACTTGGGGCTTTGGCTACCTGAAATTGAAGGGTGCGATTGGGATTCTATTGCTAGTAATGACACACTGGCTGCGGATGGGGTGACAGTTTGTGCTGTCCCAATAATTTCTGAAATTGGACCATACTACAATGATGGAGATGTTGACGCCTTAACGCCTGCAGATAGGCTTGGTAGATTCCTAATCGAAAACTACGTCCCGCATGGATTTGGAGTTGCACAAGTTAGTGTATTTGGCACCGGGGAATCAAACCATTGTATGGATTTGATGGGCGACGATGAACAACGAGGAATCCATGCCGCAGTAGAATGGTTAGGCACTCAAGCATGGGCTAATGGAAATGTCGGAATTATTGGCAAATCGTATGATGGTAGCACGCCTTGGGAAGCTGCGGCAATGGGTTCTGAACATCTCAAAACAATCGTGCCAATGTCTGGCCTCATTGGGGTACAGGACTTGATGTGGCGCAATGGAAGCATGGAAGCACGTGGCGCAATTATGCACAATGGTGTGTACGGAAGTTTCGGCCTAGATGGTGATTTAGAAGATGTCGAAAATGCATGTGAAGGATACATGGAGGGATATTATGCTGGAGTCGGTGCATATCTTACAGGTGATGATTTATCTTGGATGGGTAGTGATTATTGGGAAGAAAGAACATTTCTTGACAAGGCCATAGCAAATTATGATGGATCGGTTTACATCATTCACGGGATGCAAGATTGGAATGTAGACCCACACATGGCATTCCCAACACACAACATAATGATTGAAGCGGGTTTTGATACCAAAGGCATGTATGGACAATGGGGCCATGATTACCCGGATAGAAATCAAAGTCATTCTGGATTAAGTTCTGGAAGAGGAGGGGAGGCGTTTCCTTTCACTGTGCGCTGGGATTGGGCTGATGATTTGTTAGAATGGTTCAATTATTATCTCTATGATAAAGGCCCACAACCTAGACTGATTGCAGAGATACAAGATAACATGGGAGGATGGAGGGTTGAGGAAATGTATCCACCTGCAGATATAGAGTGGTTGAACTACGGTTTAGACGAGTTCGAAGTGCTTTCTGGAGGCACAACAGTTAATCCAACTTCCCAATTGGTAATTCAATCTCCGCAATTGGAAAATGAAACACGAATCGTGGGAACTCCGACCCTACATATTGATGCCACAACATCCCTCTTATTCTTCGGCACATCGGGCCATCTTGCCGTTGAAATGGTACTAGCTAGTAGTGGATTACATTTGGGACATGCTGTGATGGATTTGAGATTCCATGCTGGTGGTAAAGAAGGGCAACCACTAGTTCCTGGACAAACAGTAAATGCTAAAATGGAATTCTTCGGAATGGATGTAGTAGTTCCTGCTGGAGATGCGATTCAATTGATAATCACTCAAACAAATGAAGATTACATACCTAGCCCAATTAGCACTACACCAATTAGTGTTGATCTATCCGAGAACAGCATACTGGGATTATCTACTGTGCAAAGAGATTGTAATCACCTATTCCTGCCGCCTATGATGCCATCAGATTATCCACAATGTGAAGTAATTGTTGAATAGTTGAGTCCCCTGGTGCCATTATGCAAGGGCAACCACCACAACAGCACGTCATTGGAGGACAAATTAACCCCCCAGCAACTGCAGCCCCATTTGGTGAACCAGTATATGTTATGGGGCCACCTTCTGAAGCGGCAAAAGTAATTGGCATTCTAATCATGGTTTATGGTGGGATTGCAATCCTTGGGGGAATTGTAAACGCATTTGCCGGACCTTTGCTTGGCGCTTGGATGGGGAGTTTAGACCCTGCCGCTGCTGAATATATGACACCTAATTGGGTCTACTATGCACAGGGATTTCTTGGGTTGGTTTCAGGTGTGGCTTATCTATACTCTGGGTGGCTAACTCAAAACTTTGAGCGAAGGGGGATTCATTTTACATGGATAATTCTGGGTATAACTATGATATTAGGGATCATTATAGCAGCAGTAATACCTTATCCAGATGTAGAAGGAATGGACTCTGGGACAATGAAAATAATCAGTGCTGGGGGCGCTGCATTAGGTGGAATCTGTGGCGCTGGAGTTTGTGGGTTATTGGCCGCAATTCCGCTATTCATTTATATCTAATCATGGAATGAAATAATCAGTGGAATAACCGTTTAATTAACACCGTAGCATAAGCACCAGGTGGGAGTTCAAAACTCAGAGTTATTTGCCATCTCTTACCTTTGCTCTTCTTGTTTAATTCATCCCTCAATGGCTCGCTTGAATTTAATTCTGAATAGATCATCATCGGCCTTTTATGGTCTGAAAGGTATTGATCAATCTCACTCAAATCCAAATCTGAATGGGGTAATTGTATTGTTTCAGGTAATTCTTCCAATGTATCATTAATGTCTGCAATTAAGTGACGTTTCGGAGCGCCCCGTTTGCCTGAAGGTGCTTGAGGAAATAATAGTGGACCACCAATACCAATATTCACTGAATGAAGAAGGTGAACGCTAAAAACATCCCCAAGATTGCTTCTAAGGATGTTATTCCATTCATTTGATTGCCATGCTGAAAGCCACATACCACGGATATCATATGGCAAGGCCATGTAAGCAGTAAGCCACATTTCTTCGCCTTCCATTCCTTCCTTTTCCGCTCTTGCAATTGCTTTGAGAGGTTTACGAAATGGCTTATGTTCAACTTTCAAATTAGAAATATTAGGCCAAGATTCTGCCATCTTTTTCTTATCTCGCCGCTTATCTGAGCGGTCTGATTTATTGCGTTCAGTCAAATGAAGACGCATTGCGGCTTCGTATTCACCGGCGATGATATGTGTACCTGGAAGTCTATTTCCAACAGCAGAGCCAAATCGTTGGGTATCAAACCAATTGGGCCAGCCGTGTATTATTGCCTGTTCTAGGCGACGGGGTAGGCCATCCAACTGTTGCTGAGTAATATCTCTGACTGTAATCTCAAAATGATTTGCTGAATGGCTACCGCTCCTAAGTTTCTTTTCACTCCCACCAAGAAGGGTAAGTCGCCACCCTTCACCTGTAAGGCCTACTGATTGATCACCAACTGAGTCACCAATTTCCTCGGGCAAACCATCACCCTTGCCAATTGGTAGTGTTACCTTTTGACTAGTTACGGCATGTCTATCCTTGAACCCTGAAAGACCAAATGAACGCCTTGGTAAATTAAAATGGCGTGATAGACGAGCTAGTAGGGAAATAGTATCAAGATCTCTTTTTTCCAATAAGTAAAGTCTGTGTTCACAACCTAACATCTCTGAACCAACCACTGGTTTAGGTCCACCAAGTTCAGTAACCAAGAAATCTTCTGGCGTCTGTCTTAATTTAACCAAATACAACACCCCTAGTAGATACTATACCTCGGCCGAGCAGCATCAAAGATATGTTATTGATGGAGTAAATTCGTTTTATGGGTTGATTTGTTATTCATTACTAGGATAAGAATTGTAAGTAATTGACATAGCGGGCAGAATATGATGGGGCGTCCTGTTTTACATATGCTGCATACCTGCCCATTCTGCTGGAAAATTCGTAGCATCGCTGAACATCTAGACATCGATTACCAAAAAGTCCAAGTCAATGCAATGAAGACAAAAAAAGAACTCAGATTCACTAATGGTTGGGAGAAAGTTCCAGTGTGGACTGAAGTAGATGGGACGATTATTGTTGATTCCACCCCTATTATGAAACACATTGATGCAACATATAACAAGGGAAATTTATGGGATTGTAAAGATGAAGAAAGACGTGATGAATGGATTGAATGGGTTGATACAAAATTATCTAAAGCTACAATCCCCATACTCTATGGGGGGTTATTTTCTGCCCTAAAAACAACAACTCGCGTGTCAAAATTAGAAAAATTTGGGTTCTTTTCTAAGAGAATATATGCATGGATGGGTTTTCCAATCATGTGGGGTTTTATTGCTCGTAGCCGAGTTAAAAAAGACGGTAGGAAACCAAAGCAATTGTGGCATGATTTGCTCAGTGAATTTACTAGTGAATTTGGTGAGGCTCCATTTTTTGGAGGAGAAAAACCTGATTTGGTTGATTTGGCTGCATTCGGATATATGCGCTCAATATCCCCTTTCCCGCAGTTTTCACAACTTGAAGAACATGAGAATGGTATTGCCTGGTATCGCAGAATTGAAGCAACTCTGAAAGTTTGATTACCTAACTAATCAATACGTAGTTTGGGTAAGGCAAATGTTAGAGCAAATGCGAGAAGCCCAAGACAGCAAGCACTAGAATAAGGCCCTTGGGAAAAGAATGCTAGAATAGCAGCCATGCGCAACATTCCGCGGCTGTTTTCTCGCCAACCTAACCATGTAGCACCTAGAGCAATTACAGCCAGACCTGAAAACCCAACACCTACCATGACATACATTCCAGCAGCAGATTCATCATAGAGTTGTGAATTATTTTCCGCCTCTGATGCTACATAACTAATGAATGTCCCATCGCTAGAATCATTAAATTCTTCATTAGTTGGAAAAACTAATTTTAGCGTAGTAAATCCATATGGCTCAAAGGCAAATGGTGGTGGGGCGCTCAATAATATTTCATGCTCCACCAGCTGTGCTGTCCCTCTTGAATCATTAGCCATGATTAGAATCTGAAGTCCTGGGTCTAATTCAGTAATCCTGAAATTACCATTCTCGTCTGTGGTGTTTTGCTTTTCAAAAACTGAACCATCATCCCCCCTTACTGTGACTTTGACAGTATGATTGAAAGCGGGCGCTCCATCTTCGTAGACCACTTGGCCGAGTAGTATTGCAGTACCTGGTGCTGCCCTCTCAGCATCTCGATAAATGAAGTTGCGATGGTTGATTATGCCTGAATCTCCATCAACATAATCTGCACCGTTAACAAAACCTAGAAGGGCAGTGAAAACTAATAATATTGCAAGCCAGAACACCATTGGATGGCGTTTTTGATCTGATGGCAATAAGATAGACGCCCCAGACGACGTGAAGAGTGTTGCTTCATGCTCTATTTCGGGTAATTTAGTCAGAATATTATCAACTTTAGTAGAATTAGTTGGCGCCCCCGGCCCCTCGCCCTTAACTCCCATGCAAAGGCGACAGAGGTTACACTTTATCCAACTTTACAACCGGAGATAAGAAGTGCGTATTATCCTTCGAGTGAATTATGGAGATGAGTGCTGTAGTTATTTGGAAGGGTGGTGAAGATGATGCTAAAGCACTATTGCAAGCAATTACTCCCGATGATGGGAGTGCCTTCACTGCAGAAATTCATAAAGTTGATGAAATTGCATCTCTACGAGTATTGGTAGATGCAAAATCCCTGCGAAGTATGCGAGCTACTGTAGATGACATCTTAGCCTGTCTTTCAGCAGCAGAATCTGCACTAGATGCGGCCTCAGTACAACATTTAGAATGAAAAATTGGAAAAATCTAGCATCAAATCCTTCAAACACGGTGATGATTTCGACAAAGTGATGGAGGTAGCCTAATGCACCACCCAAACCTTCCTCATGACCGTAGTTCTGAGTTGTGGGTTGACCACTTGCCTACTGAAAAATTAGAGGCTAGCATCAAGAGATGGGTTACTACATTGATGCATGATGAGGGAATTACAACACCCTTGGCTAGGGATGAAGATACTATCAATGCAACAATATTCACTAATGAAGAGGGGATTGTTGCAGGAATTACTGCTGCTAATCATCTACTCAAAGAATGGCTTCCAAATACTAAATGGGAATGGACCATTGGTGATGGTGGCGTAGTTAATGCTGGCAAAATATTACTTACAATTGAAGGTGGAAAAGAACAAATATTAGCTGCTGAAAGAATGATTCTCAATATTATTGGTAGGCTTTCTGGGATTGCAACTAATACATCAAAATGGGTTCAACGTGCTCGACCAATGAGGGTGGCTTCGACAAGAAAAGTCCATTGGGGATTGCTAGACAAATGGGCTGTATCTCTTGGAGGGGGGATGACTCATAGATTAACACGAAAAGATGCGAAGATGATTAAGGAAAATGATCTTGCCTCAATGATTAGAGCAGATGAAAAAAGACCTCATGAGGTTTCAAGAATTATCAATGAATTAGATATTGAATCCCTCGGCGCATTTGGAGTTCTAGAAGTTAAAACAATTGATGAAGCACTTGCTGCCGCTGAAACTTGGGATGAGCGAATGAGGTCCGAAAATTGTAATGAGCGTTTGACTGTTATGTTGGACAATATGACTCCTGAAATAGCAAGGGAAGTAGTTCTTGATTTAGACAGTCGTAATTTCCGTAGCCATGTTATTACTGAAGCAAGCGGAGGGATTACCTTTGATGAACTTACAATATGGAATGAAATAGGAGTTGATGTGATTTCATCAAGTGCCCTTCATCGCGGCGTTAAACCCCTAGATATCACGATGCTCTTTGATGGGGCTTAGGTGGCGATTATGGGTGATATCCCCCGTAGCCACCCCCGCTACAATTCACTGATGGGAAGGAAATTGTTGACTGATGCTGCTGCAGAGGGATTGCTTGCAGACTCTGCATTAATTGCTCATGGCCGTGGAGAGGCTTTCGATTATCTCTTGGGTGAAGCGACTTGTGATAGTGCTTTGAAGGCAATTAAACAAGCATCGATAG
>DASCSU010000031.1:0-14600 GCA_034399495.1 Candidatus Thalassarchaeaceae archaeon | reverse complement strand
CCTTAGCAACAATACTAGAGAGTTCACTATGTGAGGGGAAGGCAAGTAGCCCTAGTTGTGCATACCTAGATGCCTCAGATGTTGATCCTGTTCTATCGAGGAGTACCGCAAGATTGGCTGCGGCAGGGCCGTGGTCTGGTTGCATATCGATACAAACTTTGAACGACTTCAGGGCCTCATCAACATCTCCTGACATTTCATGAATAACTCCTCGATTGAACCATGCCATGCCATTACTAGGGTCTTCAGCGATTACAGAATTGAAAATCTTCAAGGCTTGTTGTTCTCGGCCTTCTGAAACAAGCAACTCGCCTTTTGAGAGAAGTTCATCAATGTCCATGTCACCTTCCTCCATTGCGATACTATTTGGATTATTAGTCGAGGTGTCTGTCAAAGTATCATCATTTGAAGGTGATTTTTCATCCTTCTGGCATTTAGATACTTTACCACCACTTAGGCGCCTGTCATGGTGGTGGTGGTGGTGGTTAGTTCTCATTCCTGACCCTGAACGTCCGGGAAGGAGTAAGCAGTTGATGGTGCTTTGGTCAACAAGGGACTGTGAGCGAATTGATGTCAGCGGGCATGACTGGTGGGGTGGTGGACGAACTCATACTGACGAAGAAGGCGGAATTGTATTCCCTGGCATGGTTGCATCTTGGTGGTTTGATGGCAACCAAGTGTTTGAACCACTAGTATTACGGGAGGCCCGCATGGCATCATTACCTGCATCCCACTCTCTTTGGGGCGACAATGAAGGAGAAGGAGGGGGGGCAGTCATACCTCTACTAGATGACGATCTTTCTATGGGTTTAGCGGCAGATCGGAGCCATTTTTGGCTGAAATTATCTTCAGATGATGCTTCAGTTAAAGAAGGGGCACCCAGTTCTTTTTCTTTGAAAATGACGCCTTGGAACAATGAGATTTCAGCTCTAGAGTACAAACATAATGTGTATGCTGCTAACATGGGATACGATATATTGAGAATCCACGGTACAAAGTGCAACGGAGTAATAGATGGTGAGGAGGTTGAAGGGACTGCATACTTCAAAAAGTAACAGTACAGGCACCTTCAATTCCATGGTTTTGGGGCATGCTTCATTTTGATGATGGATCATACCTTGATTGGTGGTTACCCCACCTTTCTCTTTCGGCCACCGCAAAAGATTCAGAACCTTGGAAACTCAGGGACTTCACCCGTTTACCTCTCACCGGTGCAGGTATGTTCAAGGATTCAGGTAGGCAGAGAACCGAGAAGTTTGAGAGATGTGAAGTAAAACTGATTCAACCAAAAGGAAAAGATGCAGAATATGATTCTGATGGAAATCCACTGCCAGCATTTCACATCAGAATATGGAATGGTCGCACCCAAATAGGGCTACTAGTGAAAGCAGTTGGAAGGGCACATTGGTCATTCAATCAGCCAACTAGGGCCCACATGACCAGTCATTTTACCTACAATGAATATCCATTGGTGGTTGAAAAGATTTCAGTTCTTGACGAAAAGGGCGTTAGAACACTTGATGATTGGGAGTGGATTCATGGAAATGCGGAGCACAGTTGGGGAATATTGCATTAAATCTCATATTGAATAGTATGATATACGGCCGGCCACATGCATGCTATGAGAACGGGGTGTCGAGATGTCAGATGACAGTATTGTAGAAAAAATGAAAACCAAGATTAATCCAGAAAATATTCATCAAAAGTTTGACATGACTTCATATGAAACCGCATTTTTTTCTTGCCGGCCGACCTTTTTTGCTTTCCTAGCAAAATACGTACTTTGCTTTGTTATTCTAGCAGTCCATCTTTTATTTTGGTGGGTTAATACATCCTCAGGTCTTGATGACGGTGCTAATGGATTTGCGAAATTCTGCTTTTGGTTAGTAGATTTTCTAGGGATGACAGGTTTTGTCTTTTTCATGCTAATAGTTACTTGGGCTAATCGTTTTATGAATTGGTCATCTAGTGGTAGTTGGTATACTACATCACTACTTTTTGTCACATTTACACCAGCATTGTTCACTTTGGACAATATTATAGCAACAGTTTCAGGATGGTTTGGTAGTGAATTTAATGGTGTTATTCCATTCAATTGGAATGATACTTGGTACTTATACTTTGGAATCACTTACTTTACGGTTCTTTTCTGTTTGACTACTTGGTATTGTCGTTCATTCAACTATGGGATTTCAGATCGTGCAGTTTATCTAAAGAAGGATTTCATGCTTAATCACACAATGCACAAGATAGACATGGTTGATATTGACAATATGAAATTAACAGTTCCTTGGTATGGGCGGATTCTTGGATTCGGAACCCTAAACATTCTCACTGGTAGCGGTTTTGGAATTAGGGAACACTCGACTTCAGTATCTGCTGGAAGTGTAACTGATGTTGCATCTGCAGTTTCTGAAGATGTTGGTTTCGTACGGAAAATAATCAGGGGATTACTTTTCGTGATAACCCTTCAAAGGACTCGTGAAGAGATGAATACTGCAGAACCAGAAGATTGTATGTATGGAATTAGAAAACCTTCTGATGTATACAAATTGATTAGTGAACTTAAGGAAGCCATCAGGAGCAAGTCTTCTACAGGACAAGGGACAGCTCAACGAGTCCCTAGTGATGGTGAGGAACCATCCTCCCCTGTAGAGGGCGAAGAAACTCCTACTTCAGAAGGTTCTTCAGAAAGTCTTGACGAACTTGATGCAGATATGAATCTAGGATGATTAACCTAACTCTAGAAGCGTTTGATTCATAGATGAGTTGCTTTTGGCAGGTGACATCACGAGGGATAACAATGAGCGAAGAATTAATGAAAACTGCTATTGAGATGTTTAGAGAGGGAAATTTAGAGGGTGCTGTTGCAGAACTTGAAGAGAAAGTCAAATCGCATCCTGATGTTGCTGAATTACATCATACCTATGCTGAATTTGCAAATATGTTGAACATGGAAGCGCAAGAAGATATCATTCCTGGTGGTAAAATAATGATGTTTTACAAGAAGGCTATGGAACTTGATGAAGAGAAAGACGAATACATTGCAGACTTTGCTGGTTTTGCTTTGGAATGTAGGAGAATACCAATTGCGGTTAAGGAATTCCAAAGATATGCTACACGTCTTGAACTTGCAGATATTCCTGTTGATGATGTGCTATACATGGCTGCAAGAAACGTTGTTGATGCTATTGAGGTAATGGATCCAGATAAATCTAATCCCATGGTTCAGCCATGGCTACAACAAGCTCTCAAATGGTCCGTAGGTGGTCTTGGATACTCTCCTGAAGAAGCCGCAGATATGTTGACTAAAGAGTGAGGCTCATGGCCGAACAGGTCGCCGTAGCATTTGCTATTGGGTATGTTGGTGATGCCTTTCATGGAAGTCAAATCCAACCTGAAATTAGAACTGTGCAAAGAGATTTAGATATTGCAATTACAAAGGCAAAATTTGCTGGCCCAAATCCAATTTTCAAATTGGCTAGTAGGACTGATGCAGGAGTAAATGCGCGCATGAATGTGGGCGTATGTAAAATTCCAAAGGATGTATGGGCTAGTATGGGGGAATCACGTTTCCGTCGTGCTATTAATGACCACCTTTCTGATGCAGTAATTTGGGCTGCTAAAGGTGCAGAGCCGGATTTTAATCCAAGAATGGCAATACGTAGAATATATCGCTATAGGCTTGAATGTATGAGGGAATTCAATAATGACTTTGATGAAAAAATTGTCACTGAAGCAATGTCACTTTTCGAAGGAACACATGATTTTACAGGTTTTTGTAGACCTGAGGATGGTAGGGATACCAAACGTGCAGTAGATTGGTGTAAGCCTTGGCGTATCGATGGCCGACTTGTTGGTTTTGAAATAGCCGCTCAGTCTTTCCTATGGAATCAAGTTAGGAGAATTGCTTGGACATTGGGCAGCGTCGCACAGAATATCTGTTCTCTAGAACAAATAAAACAATCATTAGAGAGTGGAGAAGAACTACCTCAATTTGGGCTGGGCTCTTCTAGATGGTTGACTCTATGGGATATAGACTATGAGGAGGTATCATTTGAAGATACAACGAGAGATCTATATTCCAATATTTCTGCCCCACCAAAAGCACTAGGGGAACGTCGATTTCCATTATGGCAAGAAGCAAGTGATTTGGAGCAAAAAAGAATGTTGCTTGAAAGTTGGATTTCATCACTCTAACATCTGATGGTCAATTCATCTCCATCTTGTAGGTCGAAAGCCTCTCTTAGAAATGCCGAAGCAATTACTTCGACAACATCAGTATGGCGAGTTAAATCTGGAATTAGTATGGCACATTCGATTGCTGTATTGTCATTTCCGTCCACATAATTAATGCTCGCTAGAAAGGCAGTAGCACCACCAAAAGAACGTCCCTCCCTTTCAAAACCATCAATACGATGGCTGGTTATAGTTGAAGTATCAATTTCTTTTGCCTTCTTTTCTAATTCTTCTGAAATGTTAGTGGTTTCAACTTCTGCATTTTCACGAAGTGCTAGATATCTGATAAATGATTCACCTGATACTTCTAGATTCAAAGTTCCAGGCCATGCAGTGACTCCTAGAACTACCTTGAATTGATCTTGATAGTGGGGTTGAGCCATGAAAACATGTGCTCGTCCTAGGCCGCTGCTAACCCTTCCCCGCATCTCCATGGGCCGCCCAAGGAGTTCTCCTTATCCATATTACCCTAAGAGGTAATTTTCTGTAATTATGTCAAAGCATCATGAAGCCACTCTTTGATGCGTTCTAATTCAGATAAATTGACTTCATGGCCCATTCGGTAACCATTCCATTCACATGGATTGCCAGCATCAACCATAGCATCAAGGGCAGCTCTCCCCATCATTACTGGGACCATGTCATCAAACACGCCGTGGCAGAATAATATAGGGGTATTCTTGTTTGCTTCTTCAGCCTCTTCTTCGTAGGTTTCAGATAATAATTGGTAGGCGGATAGTATCATCATTCCTGCAAAGGATTTCGGGTAACGAATCCCTACATGTAGTGCAAGTGCTCCACCTTGGGAAAATCCTGCTAGAATAATTTTCTCGTATGGGATTCCCCTTGCATGTTCTTCCTTTAGCAACTCTACTACTAGTTCTGCATTTTTTCTAATAGAGGCTTCATCCTCACGGTCATCATCCTCCCAGTCAAGTGTTTTTATGTCATACCATGCAGGCATTACCATCCCCATATTGATGGTAACAGGCATTACTGGCGCGTGAGGGAATACGAATCTAGTGTTAGGGCAATTAAGCATTGGAACAATCGGTTCAAAATCGTGACCAGAGGCACCTAGGCCATGCAACCAGACCACCGTAGAGGTGTGTTCTAATTCAGGTTCCACTACTACTGTTTCTAGCCCTGACATACGCATCCTTGTTGCTCCGCCCCAAGCCTTTCTTTTATCCACTTTTCCCGCAAATTGTTGTTAGCACCTTCGTATGACTCTGTATCAGTTCAACTCGAATTGATGCCTTAGTAAGCAAGTTATCATGATTTAACCACAGAATACATCATGGGGTGGCACCCAAACCACTTCCCATGGCAGCCACCTTGGTGACTCTGCTCGGCATCGCGCAAGATGGGGGGGTTCCTCAGGCAGGTTGCACCAAATCTTGTTGCATGAACGAATTTGGAGGCCCTACGCGCACCCGTTACCCAGTAGCACTAGGCATCACTGCGCCTGAAGGTAGTAGACATTTGTTAGAAGCAAGCCACGAACTATCTTCTCAACTAATTCTCTGGTCATCATCAGATGGCCAGCCTTTAGATCAGGTAGATTCGCTTTGGTTGACTCATGCTCACTTAGGTCATATCGATGGATTGGGTCAGTTTGGTCGTGAAGCATGGGGTCCAAAGGGCATCTCGCTCCATGCTTCAAAATCTATGATTGAGTTAATTTCTAACAACTCTCTTCTGAATCCATTGTTTTCCAATGGCCACCTAAATCCTTCAGAATATATTTCAGGGGAGGGGGTAGAGTTAACAGAATCTGTCAAAATCACCCCCATAAAAGTACCTCATCGGGATGAACTAACTGATACTCATGCATTTCTAATTCAAGGTTCACAGAAGCGCCTACTATTTTTGCCAGACCACGATTCATGGGAAGAGACTCTTAATTTCCATTCTGCTGAAGATCCATTGTCATGGTTCCGCTCTCTATTTGTTGATGTGGTGCTGTTGGATGGTACTTTTTGGTCAGGTGATGAATTAGGAGGCAATGCTAGAAAAATAGGTCATCCTCCAGTAGAGGAAACCCTCGAGTTACTCGGGAGAAGAAAACCCGATGACCCTCGAATCGTCTTTTTCCATTTCAACCATTCAAACCCCCTCCATGAAGAGGCATCTGCTGAGACTGCTAAGGTGAGAGCAATGGGTTGGGAAGTTGCTAGGCAACCAATGACATTCACCCTTGAGTGAAATGTAACTTAGCGAACCTGTACAGTGACAGCATCAGATGTACTAGCTAAATCATTGTCAGTAACAGTAAGTGTGAATGTATGATTTCCCTTTGGAATTTTGACTTTGATTACAGGGGCCTCACCAATTACTCTGTTACTAATGTCCATCCAAACATGCGAAACAATTTCCCCATCCTCATCAAATGAGCGGCTACCATCTAGAGTTACAATAGCAGCACCTGTATCATCTGCTTCCACAATTTGGTCGTCACCAGCATCGGCGACAGGAGGCATATTGATTCTACTTGATTCATCAGCAAGTGCAGATTCAAAATCAAATTCTTCTTGATTAGTCTCATCTGTAAGTGTGATTTCTGCTTCAAGTAATCCCATCAAATCATCTGAACCTAAGGTGGTTTCCTTACCTCTAGAAAGTTGTGCAATTTCAGCCTTAGTTAGTAGTTCAGAGTAATCTTCATCACCGCCATACAATGATTCAGCACTAATATCAGAATTTTGTGCCATAGGTGCATCATCAAATTCAGCAAGGTCTGAATCAATATCCGCTCCTGCCTGTATTGCATATGGTTTTGCGTTAGGGTCAAGAACCATGATTTGATTTTCTCTTGTGTAGTCGTTCTGGTTATCTCCAGCCACCATGATGAGGGAGCCATCTTTGGTAGTCCTGACTAATTTAGTCAAACCCGTGTGCTCAACTTGCCATTTTTCTTCACCATCTCCATCTATCATGTGGGCATTAAACCATGAAGTTACAAGTAAATCATTTCCACAAATGATTAGGTCATGAATGCTGTATGGCGACTTGAATAGTGATTTCTTGTTTCTAGCAGAGTCAAATTCTATTACTTCACCATCAAACATTCCACATGCTACTCCATAATTAGTTGCGCGGAGTACATCACATCGTTGTCTCAGAGGTACTCTGGCAGCCTCTTGTCCCATTGGGGTCCACCATTCAATGACAATTTCATCTTCATCTCCCATTGTGACATCAAGCGCCTCACGGGCAATACACAGATGTCCATCGGCTAAGTAAGTCATGGCTGTGACTCTCTCTCCAGTCTCACCTCTAGATGGTCGTGTAAACCTTACATTACCATCACGGCCAACAACTGTAACATTTCCAACATCATCAGTAATTGCTGCAGAATCTCCACGTGGATCAACTGCTAGATGTGTCAGTTCTCCTGCTTCATAATGGGTTAGCAGTGTCCCTGTTGAAGTCAGCATATGTAGTAGCCTTGCGCCATCAATTACCGCAACTAAATCTCCAGTTGGCGAAACTGCCAAGTGATCACAACCACCCCCTAAATGGTGACTCCAACGATGTCCTCCAAGACTTTCATGCCCATGCAAATCGCCAGAATGGCTGCCTACAATCACCATCCCATCAGGAGAAATCGCAAGATGGGAAACCCCGCCTTCAATATCATGAGGTTCCGATTTATTCCCCCCCTCCGGGTCGCAAATTTTCAACACGCCTCCTTCTTCAGCCCATGAAAGAAACTTGCCATCGGGGGAAATTGCAACAGCTGTGACAGTCGAATCGGGATGCAAAATATTGACGGAGTCGATGGTGAGGGGCATCTCAATCAATGTGAAGAGGAAATCTCTATGCTTTCATGCTATCGCTTCTGGTAACTCTGTTCTTTGTCGTAGTTCTTCAAGAGATTCTTCAGGCCATCCAGCAAGAGGTTCTAGGGTTGCAATTGGAATTTTCCCTCCCCTCTCAGGGCGCGCACCAAGGTTGTCGCCAACAATAGCCCAAATTTCCCCGATGTGACCAGGTCCAGGAGCAGTTGCCAGATTCTTCTTCCATTTTGCACTAATGTGGTAAGGGTCCCAAATTGAAACAAGTTCTGCTAATTCAGGTTTTGATTCTGCAGTAAATGATAGCCGACATCCTCGGCGCATTGCCAACCATGAAGCGAGGTAATCTCTTTCAGTTTGGAGATTGGCTAGAACAGTTCCCTGAACCCCTGTTGGAAGGCCACCTTGGCAAACTATTTTCTCACCCAATACACCCACTTCTTCTGGCATCAGTGCAATCCTGACTGCCCATTCAGGGTTTCCAAGATTTACTTTGAGATGGGGTGCTAAAGCTAGTATCTCAGCACCGACGGCGCCTGCAAATGTTTGGCTGGTCCATTTTCCTTTGGCACCATGGCGCTTGCATTGAACTGCAAAAGTGGAACCATCTGCCTTAGGTGCATTGGCAATCACTGCCGCCGCCACCTTTGCAGGGTCGACCTCCACAGGAGTTAGCGAGTCAACTGAGATTAGCCCGAAGGTGTGGGCCAAAGCATCTTCTACCGCTGCTTCTTCACCTTCAATCAAATCAAGAAAAAGCAACCCTTGCCATGGCCTAACTGCTACGCGGGCCCCGCGAATCTCTGCTTGTGCACAAATATGCCTTTCAAGCGCCTTGCGCATGAAACGGCGCACTGGCCTAGATTTCAGTAAAATCTCGCCCATCCTTAGAATCCAGCGCATCACTTCACCTCAGTCAAGCGTGGCCCCGCTTGCATTAATCTTCATTGTGGATGTCAATAGAGTCGATTTCTTCAGGCTCTTCATCTTCTGAATTGTTTTTTGCAGCATCATTTCTCTGTAATTCAAGCATTTCAAGATATTCTTCACTGACGTCACCAGTACAATATTCACCTGTGAAACAGGAGGTATCAAATTCTCGCCCTTTACTTTCTTTGTTAGTACAAGCAGTGATTAGGTCATCTAGATCTTGATAGACCAAGAAATCAGCTCCAATTGTATCGCCGATTTCATCAATAGATTGTCCGTGAGCAATATATTCTGAGCGTGCTGGCATATCAATTCCGTAGACATTAGGATGTAATAGAGGGGGGGCGGATGATGCAAAGTAAACCTTCTTTGCGCCAACCTCTCGAGCCATTTGAACAATCTTTCGTGAGGTATTTCCTCGAACAATAGAGTCATCAACCAAAAGTACAGTTTTACCTGCAAATTCACTTGGTAGTGGATTTAATTTCTTACGAACCGAATCTTGACGCTGTGCTTGACCTGGCATTATGAATGTGCGTCCAACATAACGATTTTTGACAAAACCTTCACGGAAAGGTACACCCAACCTCGTTGCCGTTTGTATTGCAGCATAGCGGCCACTATCTGGGATGGGCATCACCACATCAATTCCATGTTCTGGTTTCATCCGAATGATTTTTTCAGCAAGCAACTCACCCATGTTTAACCTCGCTTGGTGTACTGACATACCATCAATTATTGAATCTGGCCTAGCGAAGTAAACATATTCAAAAATACAAGACTGCAACTTTGGTGAGGAATGACACTGTAATTGATACATTTCACCACTCATCGTAATGAAAATGCATTCCCCAGGTGCAACATCTGTAATTTCCTCAAAACCAAGAGTTTCAAGTGCAACACTTTCTGAGGCAACAGCCCATTCGGTATGTCCATCCTCATGCTCACACTTTCCATATACTAGGGGTCGGATTCCATATGGGTCTCTGAAAGCAAACATTCCGTAGCCGTTAATCATGCCAATTACTGCGTATCCACCACTTACTCGGTAGTGCGCCTCACGTACTGCATGGAATACTTGATGTACGTCGAGGTAAAGTTCATTTTCAATTTTCAAATGTCTTTTGCCAAGTTTTTGGAGTTCATGTGCTAGTACATTGAGAAGTACTTCGGAATCAGATGAGGTGTTTACGTGGCGCAAATCATCGTGGTATAGTTGTCGAGCCTGTTGCTCAGCATTGACGAGATTTCCATTGTGGGCAATTGTAATCCCATATGGTGAATTTACGTAAAGTGGTTGAGCTTCTGCAGAAGAACAAGTTCCTGCAGTTGGATACCTAACGTGTCCAATCCCCATTGATCCTTTCAGATTCTTCATGTGGCGCTCTTGAAATACATCTCGCACAAGTCCATTTGATTTACGGAGATGCAGATGGTCATCTTCACAGGTGACAATTCCTGCTGCATCTTGGCCTCGATGCTGTAGAACTAGCAAGCCGTCGTACAACATTTTGCTAACATGCGAACCGGGCCGGCCGGCTATTCCTATGATTCCGCACATTGCGGTTCCCAGTTGTCCCCCGCCGCGTTCGGTATTTGGACATTAGCGTTCAAGTAGGCCCTACTTTACAATGGGCGATGAAAAATCACGTAAGATACGGATTTCAATTATTGGGTCTGCGGTTCTTCTTAGCCCAACCAAATTTGCGCAATCTTGCTGTTTCACCATATCCACAAGAAGCACATGCTTTCTTCTGCTTGTGGTATGAATGTTTACCACATCGGCGGCAACGGATATGGGTGCTCTTCTGGCGCTTACCCATACTTGGAGTACCCTTACTCATCCCAACACCTCTGCTATATGCAGGCCGCCGACCGACCGCCCCATTATGAGCCTTGCTCATTCATCTTCATTATCGAAAGAGGCAGACTCAAGCTCCAAAAGAGGGTCAGGGGGGGTTTCTCTGCCGGTAACAAGTGTTAGCAGTAGGCCAAAACTAGCACCAAATGCGAGAAGAATTGCAAATCCTACAATTATGATTCTTATTCCACCCATTGAGAATTGCGACCAGACATCAGTGGCAACTCCGGCGACTGTCATACCAGAATCCACTAAGAGCCCAAATATTAGCACCCCAGCAACAGCAGCAAGTATTGTTCCAAGGGCTTGTTCAATCAGTTTTGCATGTTTATGTGAGAGTGCTAATGTAATCATGAACAGCGCCCCATTTACCATAGTGAAACTGATAATTGCTGAATGGACGAAGCGGGATGATATGTCGACACTTTCGACTTCCCCCCTAACTTCAAGATGGATGTTTGCTATGAAAACAAGTATCACAAGCCCTAGAACCACTAGAGAAAGGGTACGCCAATCTCGTTTTGCGTCCCCTTCAGTCTTCAAGCCTCTCCCTCCAAATTTTCTTTGAGAATTTCCTTTACACGGGTTGTTTCATCAATAGACAGCGGCTCTACTTCATCTGGAACACCCATTCTTTTTTCTCCAAGCCAAACGAATGTAACAAACAACATCAGTGCAAAACCTCCGCCAAATAGCATTCCTGCAAGGTCCCCAAGTGCGCCCCAAGATGCAGATCTCCAAAACACAGGGTCGTCAGATGTAGTTCCTTCAGCCAAGAGATAAATCAGTAGAAGGAAGGAAGATAGTGAAAGAATTGACATTATTGCAGATTCTTTCATCCTCTCGTCACCCATTACTAAAACAAAGGCGGCAGCAAATCCTGCAATAATTATCATTGCAGTGAGTAGGCTGGTGGTCAAGTGTTGCCACCAAGGGTTGTGAGTCCCATCTATTGCGGGCCTAGCTTCAAAAAGCATCCAGCAGAACCAAAATAGTGAGAGGATCATCAATGCAAATCCAAATGGCCTAACATTACGTGGCATTGGAGCAACAGGGATTGGTCCTGAGAATAGGGCAAACCAGATGCCGAAAAGAAGTGCAGTAATAGGTCCAATTAGTGATATTAGGAGATGTAGAGACCACCCTTCGATTGAAGTATCCAATCTTTCAGGGTGCCCGATTAATGCTATTGCAATCAATACTAGTAGGGCACAACCCCCAATGCGCCGTATGCGTTCAGTTGCAATTGCCATACCTATTCCTAGGGGTAGCAGTAACAAAGGGACCCAATAATGAGTCAGCAGGTACTCCTCAACTAGCATCTAATCAGTATTGGCGGAGCGGACAATGGCCTTGAAGATTGACCATTGAGTGGGTCATTATGGCGTTAAGGACACCACCTTCCGGCACGACACTCTCAAATAGGGGCCAACGGTGGGCGAGTCGCCTTAAGGCGTGGGAGGTCGATTTATGGTTAACCGTCCGAGGAAAGTAAAGCGATACAGCCCCGCTGCTGGACGTCATACAATTCACACAGTAGAGCGTGTCAAAAAGCGTAGAGCAAGTGAGTTGAAATGGGGTCAGCGAAGATTCCGTAGAGTTACTGCTGGATACCGTGGTTTCCCACGTCCCAAACCTGAAGGTCGTGAAAAACCCACACGCCGTGTAAATATCCTTTACCGTTGTACTGAGACCGGAAAGGCTCATACTCCAAAGTGTAAGAGGGCGAAGAAATTCAACTTGACTGATGATTGAGGTGAGATTAATGACAGGAAATTTTGTTCGGGTATCTTGCCGTGATTGTGGAAATGAACAGGTCATCTTTGAGCGCGCCTGCACTAAAATATCGTGCAACATCTGTGGTGCAACTCTAGTGCAACCTGCTGGTGGCAAGGCAAAACTTGTCAGTGCTGCAGTAGTTGAATCTCTTGAGTGAAGCCAGGGTGTGGATGATTAATGGCAACAAGCAGTGATGATTGGCCCGAAGAGGGCGAAATCGTTGTGTGTGTTATTTCTGAAGTCAAGAAGAATGGCGCATATGCCACATTAGACAAATATGGAGACAAAGAAGGCTTCATCTTTGTCGGAGAAATTGCGGCTGGATGGGTCAAGAATATACGTGGCTTTGTTCGTAAGGGTCAGAGAATGGCCGCCAAGGTTCTGAAAGTCAAAAAGGAGCGTAAATCTGTAGAACTTTCTCTCAAATCAGTAAGCGAGGAGCGCCGCCGTGAAGCGATGCAGAAGTGGAAAAATGAAAACCGCGCAACGCAGTTACTCCGAATTGTGGGTGAACGAGTTAAGTGGTCTGAAGATCAAATCTCAGAAATGAATGATGAATTGGTAGAGATATTTGGCGAATTATATGCTGCATTCGAAGAGTGTGCAATTGATGCATCCGCTTTGAAGGAATCAGGTTTTGAAGGTGATTGGACAAATGTATTCATTGAACTAGCCGTTGAGAATATCGTTCCACCTTTTGTTCAAATCCGTGGATTTCTTGAAATCCAAGTTATTTCAGAAGAGGGGATTGAAGTTATTCGAGATGCACTCAGTGCAGCAGAAAAAGCAGGCACTGATGGAGCCGAAACAACGGTCACATGCCATTATGATGGCGCTCCAAGATACCGTGTTGAAATCAAGGCCCCAGATTACAAAGCAGCTGAATCTGCTTGGAAAGCAGCCGAGTCAGCAGTCCTTCCAATGGTTGCAAGCGCAGGTGGCACAGTAACTGCAGAGCGTGCTTGATACAGTTGTTTAGTGGGCAATCGCTTTGAACCGTGTGCTTCGGATAATGTTTGAAGGGGTCGAGATGGTACGCTCAAAGATGCAGAAATGCCTAGATTGTGGCGCCTATGGTCTCTCGACTACTTGCAAGGAATGTGGCGGGGTTGCACAAGCAGCAGGGCCACTGAAATTTTCACCTCATGATCCCCAATCAGGGCGTCGTAGAAAATACGAGAAGGTGACCGATCCTGAATGGGTAGATAAACTTCCAAGCCCAAAGAAGGATGAGGGTGGTTCGGAATGAGTAGAACTCGTTTCACATGGTACAATGAAACCGAGGAATTACCAGCGAGTGACTGGTTATTACACGCGGTACCTGGTGTTGGGAATGTTGGCAAACTTGTTGTTGATAGTCTTGTGAATAAGCATGATGGTAAACTAATAGCACGCATCTTACATCCAGATTTACCCCCTCATGCAACCTTAGATTCAGATGGCCTTCTAACTCCACCTTGTCTTGAGATTCATGCAGTTACTCTTCCATGTGGGCAGGATGTTGCGACACTGTCAAGCAATTTCCAGCCACTTTCACCTGCAGGGCAATATGAGGTGGCCTCTTCTCTCTTGCAGGCGAGTAAAGATGCAGGCATTGGTAGAATGTTGATTCTTGCTGGGCTTTTAGCTGAACCTGGTAGCGAAGAAGTCCATGTGGTTTGCGCTAGTAAAGAAGATTCAGAAGCAATGGTGGGAATAGGAATTGAAGTGTCAAAAGAACATCCCTCTGCTGGAATTATCGGGATGACCGGAATGGTATCTTCTCTAGCCCCAACCTTCGGACAGGCAGCAACCTGCGTAATTGCAGAAACCGTTGGCACCAGCGTAGATACTGTTGCAGCGGATAGAATGGTAGCATTTCTAAATGATTCCTTCGACCTCAATCTTGGCTTAGAACTTGACAATACAATGGAGACTGCGGAGAAATTACGCGCCTTCTTTGATTTGGATGAAATCGCAGAATTACCTCCTGATTTCGAAAAGACCGAGCC
>DASCSU010000030.1:0-14664 GCA_034399495.1 Candidatus Thalassarchaeaceae archaeon | reverse complement strand
CATCGCCATTTGTGCCACTAGAATTGTCACCATAGCCATCGCCGTCACTATCCCACCATTGGGATGGATCATTAGGCCACAAATCGCCTCCAGTCACATTGGAATTGTCACCATAACCATCTCCATCGCTGTCTGACCATTGAGTAGGATCCGATGGGAAAGCATCACCATTAGTGCCACTAGGGTTGTCACCATAGCCATCACCGTCACTATCCCACCATTGGGATGAGTCATTAGGCCAAAGGTCACCACCGGTTACATTGGAGTTATCTCCATAGCCGTCTCCATCACTATCAGACCACTGACTTGAATCTGTTGGGAAAGCATCAGCATTAGTTCCGTTTGGATTGTCACCATAGCCATCACCATCACCATCAGACCACTGAGTACTATCATTGGGGAATGCATCGGGATTGTTCCCACTAGCATTATCTCCGTAGCCATCTCCATCAGAATCCTGCCACTGTGTACCGTCGAATGGGAATGGATCAAGAGCATCATTCACACCGTCATTATCAGTATCTCTTTGGCTTGCAGCACAACCATTCAAGTCAACAGTTGAATTAGCTGGAGTATTGGGGCAGAGGTCGTTCATGTTCCAAACACCATCGTTGTCATCATCATGCACAATTAAGAAACAATTTGATGTTGAATTAGCCGTAGGTAGTGATACAGAGTCAAGTATTGCTCCACTTGCATCCCATAATGTACCCACCATGCAATAGTAACCACTAGTTGAAGGAGTAGTATAATCCCAATTCCAAGATTCAGTAGAATTTGAAGCAGTGAAATTTGTTACTGAAGAAATTGATGTGGTGTTGTTTGTACTGTACTCAACAATACCTACCTGAACTTGGTAATTATTTCCTACAGTCAAATTACTGGTGTCGAAGTAAATAGGGTTAGTAGTGGAGTTAGAGTTTGCAACATAACCGGTAAATTCCAACGATGGCCAGGTGGGGTCGAAGCAATCTTCATGACCGCCAATTACACTACCGTTGAAAGATAATTCAACATAGAAACAATGTTCTAATCCACTATTTGGCTGATTCCAAGTTGCTGTTGAGGACCAACTGGAGCTACTAGCAGTAAAACTACCATTGCCTGTTTGTGAGAAATTAGATGCACCGGAAATATACAATCCCCACTCATAGGTATAGGAAGAGCCTGATGTGATATTTTGGGCATCCAATGACGCCGAGGTGTCTGAAGTCACACTTGCTTCCATCATCTCGTGATATAGGCAGTCCATACTATCTGCAACATAAATCCCATTGGAACTCTGAGACATATCATACAATTCGCCATAAAGGCAGAACAAATTCTCCTCAGCCAAAGTAATGTAGGCTGGGGACATATGATTTGAGCCATTAGAAGTCCAAGAATCAGTATAGGAGGCTACTGAAGTAAAATTAGAACCATTCGGGACTAATAAGTGAACATCCAAATCATATGATATTCCGCTTGTAAGATTTAATGATGTTAATTCGCCGTAAGTTGCGTTGTAAAAGACTACGCTGACGTCACCCGATGCATTAGATGATTGCCCACCTTCCAAAGTGATGCCATAGGAGTTTGTATCGCCCAAATAACCCAATACAACCCCGTAAAATGTCCCAGTACTATTGGCCGTCCATGAAGTTGATTCATCGTCTGTAGATGAAGCAGATGCAGACAAAATATTGAGATTTGCGTCTGTAAAGTAAATATCAAGATCACCATTGGAATGTGTAAATGTAGTATTCATCCAATAAGTTAATCCATTAGTCATACTAACTGCAAAAACATCCCAATCTGTTGTATTATGAATCGATAAAGAACCTGGAGAAAATGGTAATGTGATAGAGGTTGCATTTCCTACGTCATCATTAATTTCATATTGGTCCGCAGTTAATCCTCCAGAACTACCTCCAACATTATAAAATGAAATCGTCATATTGTAGTAACTGAATCCACTAAAGGCTTCGATAAGGAGATAGACATACTGGCCACTAACATTTGTCCCAGATGAGTTGACAACTTCGGGATTTGAATACCAAGAATAGTCAATATAAGTGGTGACATTTTGATCCACCAAGTAAAGATCTAGATCATTAGTGCCATTAGTTACTCCATTGAAGGACATACTTGTGGTAATGCCCTTCCCAGTTGGAACAAATACAAGATACCAATCTTGAAGATCAGTTTGGTCTACATATCCACCGTAAGTTGAGCCAGATGTAACTGTCAAATTATATGCTGCTGTAGCATTATCTCCCGCATCTCCACCTGAGCCAGCATCGTTTTGAGAACCATTACCTCCAGTCCCACCTCCGCCACCACCGATATAGAATGTACCAATTGAGGCATTAACTAGAACAGATGTTAGATTGCTGTCATAAAGTTCAGCATCAACTGAGTAATTTCCACTTGTAGATGGCGTAGCCCATGATGATGGGACAGTCATTGAAGATGTAGTTGGAGAGATTAATCCATAGTCATAATCAGTTAGTGTACCTGAAGAATCACTAATCCAAACCCACCAATAGTAAGAGTCGCTTGTATCTAGATTACCTAAACTCAAAGTCGCACTGCTATTTGTCAAAGCACTTCCGGATATTGTCTCATTTCCTGTAATTGCTGTAGCATTTGGAATACCTGCAGAAAGTGCTCCAAAAAGCATTAAGCAAGCCAATAAAAGGCTACGGTTTCTATTCCCATTCACTTGATAATTAGTGCGGTACATGACTTTCGGGATGCGTGGCGGCTACTTGAACCCATGCCCATACGCTCATCTCGCCCCTTAGGGGCGATGATATTCATCTGCGCCAACATGTAATAATAAATATGACAACTATTGACAATGAAAGAAAATAGGCAATTGGTGGCGCCGTGTGCAGGGTTTGAACCTGCGACCTGCGGATTAACAGTCCGCCGCTCCACCAGCTAAGCTAACACGGCAACAGGGCCGCCCACCGACCACTCCTTCATGAATGAATCGGGCAGTAGTGGCTATTTTTATTCCCACTCAATCGTGCCCGGAGGTTTGTGAGTGACATCGTAAACTACACGATTTACATCTCCTTTCAAAGTATTAGTGACGCGGATACTAATTTTTTCTAGCACATCATGGGGGACGAGTGAGTAACGGGCACTCATACCATCAAGACTCGCCACTGCACGGATAACCACCGTTTCCCCATGTACTCGGACATCACCGTGAACACCAACAGAACGGACAGGCAGAAGTGCAGCAAAATATTGCCATGGTAATTCCATCAATCCAGCCTCAGCGGCGGCTTCCAATTCTTCCTCAACAATTGCGCAAGCCTCACGACAAACTTCGACTCTCTCAGGAGTTAACTCACCGAGAACACGAACTGCTAGACCTGGGCCAGGGAATGGCTGTCTTTCAGAAGAAGGGATGCGTAACTCTCTAGCCATTTCACGGACTTCATCCTTGTAGCAATCACGTAGCGGTTCAACGATTTCAAGATCAACATCATCTGGCAGACCTCCCACATTATGATGTGATTTAATGACATCTCTCACTCCACCCCCAGACTCAATCCAGTCTGGTGCTATGGTTCCTTGAACGAGATATTTGGCCCCTACTTTTTTCTGCTCTTCTTCAAAAATTCGAATGAATAATTCGCCGATGATTTTTCGCTTTCTTTCAGGATCAGTTACACCTTTCAATGCTTCAAAATACCTATCTGCTGCAAAGACTGTTGTGAGATTCAAGCCTAGTTCTTGTAGAACCCTTTGAACATCCTCAGTCTCGTTTTTTCTCATTAATCCTGTATCCACATATACACAATGCAGAAGGTCTCCAACCGCTGTATTAGCTAAAGTCGCAGCAACTGATGAATCAATTCCCCCTGAACAAGCAATTATTGCAACATCATCGATAGAATTCTTGAGTTTTTCAATCGCCTCATCAATCAGGTTAGTTGTGCCAATCATTGCAATCACTCTCTCAACGATTCATCATCTGCAATTACCTTGGCTGTTCTATCTTTACGCCAAGTAGAGAGTTCTATGGCTAATTTATCATCTCCAAGTGCAAGCATCTGAATTGCTAAAACTGCAGCATTGTCCCCTCTGTCAACACCTACTGTTGCCACGGGCATACCTGGCGGCATCTGAACTATTGAAAGAAGGCTATCAAGTGGAACTTTTCCTCCGACAGGTACTCCAATTACAGGCAGAGTGGTCATTGAAGCGATGACTCCTGGCAATGCTGCCGCCATACCAGCCATCCCGATGAAAATCTTGCAACCATCTTCAATTGCCCTATCAATTATCTCCTCGAGATATTTTGGTGCGCGGTGGGCACTAGCAACCCGAACTTCGAAGGCCATATTGAACTCTTCAAGAAGCGCCGTGCACTTGTTGGATATTGGCAAGTCAGACTTACTACCGAGTATAATACAGATGTCCATTGTTCTTGGCGACTCGCGGGTGGTTCAAATGGATACCGATTTTAGCAAGCGATTCAATTAAATTACAACTAGGTGGTAAACGACCTATCACTTCACCAATTCCACACTCATCAAAAGACCATATCCAAAACCCAGGTGAAAGGCGATCTCCGCCGCTAATAACCAGCCATTCCTGTCTAATTCTAAGCCAATTGCGATACCTGACTATGAATGGCGCCATACTAGCAGGTAAATCTGAGACATTAAGCAAGCCTGGCTTGACAACTCTTTCTGGCAACAAACCATTCCTTAGCCTCTTTGAGTAACTTCGAATCACAGCTCTTGCTCTAGCCTCTTGCCTAGAAGTCCAATTGCCTGCTAGCCACGCATCAAGAAAACTATTGGCAAGTCCAACACAACCTTGTGAAGAGGCTGCTACAAATCCCCTTACACACAATGGGCCACTAAGAGGATTGTCTGCACATAATACCTCAGTCAATCTCAATATTTGCGCCTGTATTGCCATCCTCAAATGGGAAATTTCCATTATTTTAGGGATATCTACAACTGGATCAGAGCCTGAAACCCAAAATGGTTCAATTCTAGGATTCGATATTGATTCTATTTTCAATCTCAATATACCTGAAGCGTCTAATCTGATTTCACGAAAAGACATACACTAGCCTAAAATTCAGAGTTCTTTGTCATTCCTCTTCTTGTAAGATAAATTTTTCAGACCATTCACTAGATGGGAGGGTAATTGGTGGCTTTACTAGAACTTCTCTAATTCCTTCGAGACGAGGGCCACAATGACCCAACCCGAAGTGCTTAATCGAACCAATTTTCTCAGTATCTACAAATGGATCAAACAAGAGGCTGGACTGATGTCTGATGTGCAAAGCAATGAATTTTTCACTACCTCTTTTCACACCATGTAACTCAGCTCTGCTACCATCACTCAAGTCTTTGAAGGCTAATCTACCAGTGGAAAAGTGTTTACGAACAACTACCCAATCATCTGAAACTAGAGAATCACTGTAGAGTAATCCCCCTAGAGGATTCAACCATCTACTAGATGGTGGCATTAGAGCGGTACCTGTCCGGAAAGTCAAGTGGGCCCAAAGCATTAGAAAAAGAGTGTATGAAAACCAGCCAATACGTGCATCTATCAAAATATGTCCAATAAATGTGACTCCGCCGATAATTGTGAAGCCAATGGTCTTGGCCAAATTGGGTAAACCATCGCCAAGCCACAACCATCTCATCATTAGCAACCCGTCGCCATCTGGCATTGAGGATGCAATTCGAAATGGTGGAATCATGAGGAGAATAAAAGCGCCAAAGAAAAGGCATGAGGCCACCATTTGGTCGTCTGGAGTATTGCCTGGAAAAATAAGTGGGAATGATGAAGCAATGAACAATGCCAATGACCACGAAGGTGCAAAAACAAATCTTGGAGCCATAGGCTGTAATCTTTGACGCCGCCACCCATCCCATGCCTCATCGGGTTCAATTTCGATGGATACCCATTCCGATTGAGATTTGCCTTCTGCGCGTTGCCACCATTGAGGGTCGCCCGAGAGCCAATACTGGTCTAGGGTCGCCTCCATGCTACTCGCCAAGTGTCACTACCTAATGCAGTTGTCCAAATAATACTTAGCAAATTTGGTAATTCAAAGCAAATCGCCAATCAAATCACCAATAGTGAACTCGTCACTATTCGCTTTCTCTTCTGTTGGGTCATACCCTATGTCGCCAAGAGGTTCCAAAGCACCTTCAGAAGCAGAAGTGGGTGTAGCGTCGCCGGGACTTAGATCCAAGTCACTGACATCAAGTGATGATGGAGGAGCCATTGACATGTCCATTGAATGAACTTCAGCGTAAGGAGTATTTTCTGTACTCTTTACTCGCCCCTTACGTCCTTTCTTTGCCGCTTTATTGACTTCATCCCCCCAGCCATCATCGTTCTGCCAATTTGATGTGGCTTTCATTCGGTCACGCCGGCGCCCACGCAAAGCAGATACACCCAAAGATATAATCAGAAGCCAAAGTACAGCCATCAAACCAAGCAATATATTACTGGTTGCAAATTCAAAAACTGCGTCAGAACTAGATGCACTTCCTGCCTTAAGCAATAATTCCTTTTCCATCATATTGTTAGATTCATCAGATTCTATTACTTCATTCTCAGCATCAACTGATATGACGACAAAATCAACTGGCTCTGTCAATCTAATAGCAACCACATGTGTAGTTGGGACGCCATCAACAGCAGCCTCAACAAATGAGATTCGCTGTTCAGCAATAGCATCGTTTCGATCACAACCAGCAACTTCTGCCCGCTCAATTCTCATATCACATACTCTCAAAAGTATATTTTCAGCAGGTACATTGCCCACATTCTGTATCTTGACTTGTAATTTTACATCACCTTCATCCAATTCTTCAGTGACCTCATTTACAAACACATCAGGCACCAATACATTTAGATTTACTATTTGCTCATTTGAATCGGGGTTCAACCATTTCTCATCGGCATCAATATCACCGCCTTCATTGGCATAGCCACTATCTGAACGAAGTCTGACACCAAAGTAATCATTAGACCAACCTGGATAACTGTACATACTCATTCGTAGTATGACTGGCACACTTTCACCAGGTTCGAGAAGAGGTAGTCTTAGACGGCCCTGAGAATCTGGCTCAATTTCAGTAAACAATGCAAGAGGTGTTCCCGCATTCTCAACCACATACCATGTTGTTTCTACACCGGTTAATCCATCCATTCTAGGCATGACAGAAAGTGCCCCCCCTACCCCTGTAGTATGGTTTTCAAGCCATGGTGATTCAGCAAGGTTACCAACATTCAAAGCATTGAAAGAAACATCAAAAACGTCTCCAGGCCTCAAATCAAAATCAAAAGTTGAGCCCTCGCTGGGAGATAAAATCAAATTCACCCTAGGAAGGACCTCAATGAAACCTAACACTTCTGCACGTAAACTGTCTTCACCTACAACTGAATGTAATTCGATTACAACATCAGTATCCCCTGCTAGAGCATTTAATGGAACCATGACAAGGGCAACCATGGACAATTCAGCACCGACTTCAAGGCCATTTGGAGTATTACTCACCCACTCAATAGACCATTCGTCATAATATGGCTCATCTGCCATTTTCGGCTGAAAAGTTTGAGGGATGTTACCATCATTCTCAACCAACAATGTGACTTCGAATGCTTGTCCCGGTTCAATTTCACTAGGTGAATTCTGCCATGTTGCTTTCAAAGAAGGGAAAGGTAGGACAACAACCTGCATGGAGACTTCATCAAATACTTGGGAATCAACAAATAGTTCAGCTCGTAACGTGACCTCCTGTACTTCTGATGCCAACGCATTGTATGGCGAACATAATTCCACGAAGATATTTCTTGATAAGCCTGCTGTGAAGAACCTTCTAGCAGTTGGCTCAACTGTGTTACCCCCTGGGAGGGCAGAGTAGTCAATGTTGATGATCCAATGAGTCTCACGCCACACCTCCAAAGAAACTGATTCTGGCCTATTGGGGGGACCTTGTTCAAGAGTGATAATGACATCATCATCACCGTAATATTTTGTCACATCCACCATGAAATAGCCACATTCACCAGGCAATACGTCTTCAACTGAATCCCACAATTCAAAGACAACATTACCCACTCTTTTCCTAATTACTTCTACAGTAAATTCGTATGCAGCCTCTGCCCCTGGCACTCCTTGATGGGGGACCTTATCTGAAGTAGCAACAACAGTAAGGTTCACAGAATCTGGCACCTGATTTTCAGGCACGGTAATTTGTAGATTTTTTGAAGTAGTCATGCCCTCTTCTAGTAAGTTAATATGTTCCACGAAATCAATTTCCCATCCGAAAGGTAGACCCCAAATATTTCGTCCGTTTGAAGTTGTACTGTTAGGGAAAGATACATCCTCCCAGACATTCCCATAATTTGAGATATTGATACTAAGAATACCCGAACCGCCCTGCTCAATCTGAATCGTATTTTGAGGAGCATCTAGAACCAAACTATGAATGACATCTAAATTTATGTCCAATTCAATTGAAGCCCCATGTATTCCATCTGTTGAGGCAATGCCAATAGTTGGTTGATGCGATTCTGAGAGAGTAGCATCAAATTTTGATGGCGCCTCAATAATTAGAGAAACTGGCATATCGCCACCTGATGGCATTTGCCAATTGGAATCAATTGGAGACATAAAAATCTGACCTTGACCTGAACCTACATTTGCTGAAACTGTCCAGTCAGATGGTAAGCCTGACCAAACCAAGTTTACGTCCAATGAATTACCGGAAGAAGAACCTAGATGTTCTATTGTGAAATTCATTGTTACTTGCTCGCCAGGCTCTAGAGTTCGAGAAACTGAAGGGACATCTGATTCAATCTGCAAGATACTGCGCTGAATACGGCGGATGCAAAGATGATCTCCGAAGGGTAAACCAGTTGCACCACTATCACAAGGCTCACTATCAACCCAAACAACAGCAGTAGTTCTACGGTTGTCACTAGTAACAGCAATTGCTGGACTTAACAAATCATCATCGACATTGGTCAAGACTTTCTCTCCTCCAACAAACATCTTCTCACTCTGCCAATCAGCAAGGTCATATGATGGACCAAGACAATAATTCCCACCACAATCGACTAACCAAGGATTAGGACTCACGAGTGAAGGGTTGGTGACATCAGTAGAACGGCGGTATGTAATATTGGTACTAATATCACCATCACCCTCTACCCAAACCGTATGCATCAAGTCATCATCATCGATGATGATTGAACCCTGGCTATTGTGGGCATCAGCATCACGAGCACCGACAGCAAATGTATCAAGAGGTGAAAGATATTGTCTTGAACTAGATGCACTAGGGTTGCCACCTAAATTAATCCCAGCAGATTGGCCATTGAAATCCCACGCCTCAAGATTAACTTTCTTCCATACTAATTCATGTGAATCAGATTGGGAGCGCCCCTGTCTGCTATCAGACCAAATATATTGGAACCAACCATCAGAGGACACTTCTATATCTGGCCGACCAGACCAAGAATAATCATCAGTAATTCTCGTATCATTGACCACCACGAAATGATTCGCAACCTGCCCACCCCAACCAGTGTCCTCAGTGTAATCGCCCCCATTCTCAAAATGCGCAGGCATTCCCCGTTGGAAGGATGGGTCACTTAATTTAGCATAAGGGTCCAAAACAGTAGTCCACACTTCTGGTGCACCTGAATGGATAATATCCATCCAATAATCGAACAACTGAGAAAGATTTTGCCCGGATGGAGCCCATTCAGTTACTGTTCCTCCAGCATCAGTATTTCTATCATTGACATTGGAACAGGTTCGCGGATTAGAACTTACAGAGCCCAAAGGACATTGCGAGAGGTCAAGACCGAAACTCCACATATCATTTGAAGAGGATGATGATATTTGCCCCAATACAGTCACAGGAATTACGCCGCCATCAACACAAGCATCATGTGCTTCAGCGATTGTTTGGTGATCATCAGATGATGAACCAGTATTCCCTGTCTTTGGCCCTTCATCACTTATTGGAATAGCAAATTTGGTAGCATCTGGATTCCAACGGTGGTCATAAGTTGTTGGAGGGTTGGATTGATTTCCAACATTACCATTGGCATCCATCCAAGACAAACAGGCCCAAGTTGTGGCAGGCCCCCAATCTTCGTATTGCCAACCACCATTTTGCATTTGGCCGTTGAAAATAGTTTTGTGCAACTTACGAATTCCACCAGAATTGTATTGTTCAGTGAGAATTACTGAACTTGATCTTTGATTTATATTGTGACCTACACAATTTTGTTGATTTGCCTGAGTGGGTATGTAATCGCTGAGACCATAAATAGTGTCCAACAATACGACACCGACGGAATCAGCCATGTTCTGTAATCCAGGAGAAAACCAACCTTGTTGGTCATTACCTCCATAAAGCAAGGTACACATATCCAACCATTCATCAGTCATCCCATCCCAAATGTACGAATCGAGAAGGATGGCTATTTCCACCATACTCCCACGTGAATCTTGCCAAGTAACAACCACCTCATCATCATCAGTAAGTGTAATTTCTGGGAAGGTTGACTTGCTTGGAGAGGTTGTCAGTAAAGTATCGAAAATCGGGCTATCCGCCATTTGTGAAGTCCAATTAGCTTCCATCATTGAGTAACGAATTGATGGCAACCCGTATAGTGATTCTAACGGGTCATCTTTGTCTTGCCATACAATATGAGCCGCTCCTTGAGAATCTACTGCAAGATTTGGATTAGCAATGTTGTCAATGACGGAGTTGGTTTTACAGACGACATTGTTCTGGGAGTAAACAGTTGGATTATAGAAGCCATCAGTAGGGTCACTGTCAGATACCGGGTTGCTAGCAAAATAAACCAAACAATCTTGAGAGGGATTAATTGTTATCCACAACATGTGAAGTAATCCTGAATCATCAATTGATATCCTAGGGGACCACTTGATATTGCCTCCAGCAGCCCCAACTAGAGATGGCTGACCCGCAGATAAACCATCTGAATCTACTGCCAAATACATCAATTTGGATTGATTCTCAACCCAAATCACATGGAAATTTCCTGATGCATCGCCTACTATTGCTGGCTCTGAAAGCGTACCAGTTGCTAGCCTAGTAATATCTACTGGAGACGCTGTACCGTGGGTTTCAGGAGAGGCTGCCACATGCTCTACTGAAAGCAGGGGGGTGAGGGGGGTTAGTAGCATCAAGAGCGTCAATAATAGTGCTAGCCGCAGCCTCGATTCCATGATATTACCTCGTGAGCCTATAGGCTCACGCAAACCGATGGTAATTGAAACATCGCATTTGATGACCTAGTTACCTAGAGGGTGTCGAAGCACAAGATTCCTCGCAGCCCAGACTTCATCAACTCGTCCAACATCAGTGGAATGTGGAGCATTTTTTACCAGTTCTGGATCTTCTGTTAAGATAGTCAAGAAGTCCTCAGCGAACTTGTCTAGAACCTCCTTACTCTCAGTTTCGGTAGGCTCAATCATCAGACATTCAGGGACTATCATTGGGAAGTAAAGAGTTGGAGCCATGTACCCATAATCTAGCAATCGCTTAGCTACATCTTTACCTGTAACTCCAGTTGCATCTTTGAAAGGAGACATACTCAATGTGAATTCATGTTTCACTATTTCAGCGGGAGCCCCATCAACAGGCATGGCAGGAATCTTTGCAATAACCTCCGCACTAGGATTCAATATGCGATGACGCAAATAATTAGCATTGAGGACAGCGTGCTCACTCATCTTCTCAAGTTCACGCCCGTAGCGGCGATAGAATGCCCATGAACGCACTACTGCGCCCGCATTACCATGCCATTGCTGAACTTTCCCAATACTATTTATTGGCACTCTCCAGAAGTATTTCCATCCATCTAAACCATCTTCCTTTTCTGTTCTATCAACAACTGGTTTTGGAAGGTACTGAGCTAAGTGGCTCTTAACTCCAATAGGCCCAGAGCCAGGGCCACCTCCTCCATGTGGTTGAGAAAAGGTCTTGTGAAGATTGTAATGTACTGCATCAAAACCCATCAAACCGGGGGATGTTTTTCCAAGAATTGCATTAAAATTAGCACCATCATAGTACATTTGGCCACCAGCAGCATGAACAATTTCAGAGGCTTCTGCGATTTCAGGCTCAAACACTCCTAGTGTACTTGGATTAGTTACCATCATTGCTGCAGTATCATCACCAACAACTGCACGTATTGCTTCGATATCAAGACGGCCATCCTCGCCACTTGGGATTTCAATAATTTCGTACCCACACATTGCAGCCGATGCTGGATTTGTACCGTGTGCTGAATCGGGAACAATCACTTTGTCTCTATTATCTTCACCATTACTGCGATGATATTCTTGAATACAGCGTATTGCTGCAAACTCACCTTGGGCACCAGCAACCGGTTGTAGAGTGACCTCATCCATTCCTGCGCAATGAGCAAGCATCTCCTGCATTTCATAGAAAATAGACATTAAGCCTTGCAAATGTGATTCGGGAGCAAGTGGGTGAAGGTCATTGATACCAGCCAACTGAACAATCTTCTCGTTAACTCGGGGATTGTGTTTCATAGTGCAAGACCCAAGTGGATAGAAGCCAGTATCAATCCCAAAATTTCGCCGTGATAGCCAAGTAAAGTGGCGTACCAATTCTGGCTCACTGGCCCTCGGCCATTGAGGCAAAGCCGCCCTTCGCATGGATAGTGGAATCCCTTCGGCAGCCTTAGCATCCCCAAGAAGTGCTGCTGGTTGAGCATACCCCGAATTAGTAGCGCCATTAAAAGCGAAAATATCACTCACGACTCCACCCCCGTCACAAATGATGATATCCAAGAATTCAAGCCATCAACAAGCGCATTTACATCATCTTCTGTAGTTTGATCAGTAGTAGTAATATGCAACCATTTTTCACTCGCCTGCAAAGTAGTATCCTCTAATGCCAAACCACCTGTCACTCCAATTGAGTCAAGATAAGAAAGTGCACTTTTTGCAGAACCAGGGAGAACAACTGTGAATTCATTGTATGATGAAGAATTCGAGAAAACTAACTCAACCCCCTCAAGTGATAGAACACCTTTTCTCGCAACCTGACAAGCTGCTGCATTTCTAAGTGCTAGCCTCTCTAAACCAGTTGGTCCGAGTAATGCCATATGCATCCCGCCCATTAGAGCAATCAGTGTTTCATTTGAACAGATATTGCTAGTCGCTTTGTGTCTGCGGATATGTTGCTCACGAGTTGATAGCGTAAGTGTGAATGCATCGTTGCCTTTGTCGTCAATTGTTTTCCCAACAATTCGCCCCGGCATCTGTCTGAGATATTTCTCAGTACAAGCGAATAAACCGTATAATGGCCCACCTGCAGTGGCTCCAATTCCAAACGCTTGACCTTCCCCCACTACAATATCAGCACCCCAATTCCCAGGTGCTTCAATCAAACCAAGTGATGTTGCATTTACTCCAACAATCAAAGCACAGTTATCACCAATTATTTGTTTTAATTTCGGAATATTTTCATCAATGATTCCGAATGGATTTGGTTGTTCAACATAAACTGCACAACTACCAGATGCTGCCTCTGCCGCAACAAGATCAATCATTCCTTCATCATTCCAATCTAAAGTTTTGATTTCAATATCGCCCCCTGCCGTATAATTCTGCATTACTGAAAGGCGTTGTTCAGGTAGCCATTTTGTCACATAGACGACATTTTTCTGCTCTGCTTTGCGATTATGGACTCTAATAGCACAAGTGAGTGCTTCGGCAGCAGCAGTGGATGCATCATACATGCTAACATTGGATATTGGAAGTGCCACCAATTCAGAAATCATAGTTTGGAATTCCCACAACGCCTGTAACATTCCCTGACTAACCTCTGGCTGATATGGCGTATAAGCAGTGAGAAATTCCCCCCGAGTTGCCATAGCAGCCACCATTGAGGGGACAAAATTCTCGTAAAGCCCTGCTCCAAGAAAATTGGGGCGGCTATTAATTGGCACATTTACTGACAACAATCTTTGCGCATCTGCCCAAATCTCTTCTTCTGTCTGAGGTAATGGTAAATCAAGCGGATCAACGCGTTTGATGCTGTTTGGTATGTCTGAAAAAAGGTCATCCATAGAGGAAAGACCCATTGCTTGAAGCATCTCTGCTTCTCGCCCCAAGTTTGGCAGATGGTCAACCATCACAACTCACCGCGTTTATGCCGGAGTTCAACAAGAACATGAACCTTCACACCATCTAGTGCCAAATTATAGTGGCGCACCCAGTAGATAAACCGACCATCCAAGGGATTTCAGAGATTCGACATCTAATACTCTTCTACCATCATAAATTAGTGGCTGATTCGCTAATTCTGTAAGTTTCCCCCAATCTAACCCAACAACTTCATCGTGAGCAGTCACAAGAATGGCAATGTCAAACGGTTGGATTTCTGCTTCAACACGGACTAAATCAGCTAATTCCGTGGGGAAAAACCGATCATCTACCAATGGGTCGTAGGTTTGCACAATACAACCCCTTTCTACCAAGGCTTCAGCAAGTGGCTCTGCAGGTGTTTCTCTAGGGTCTCCAATTCCTGGCTTGTATGACCAACCCAATAATAGAACATTAGAACCTGCAATATCAACATCGGATTTGGCCAATATTTCAGC
>DASCSU010000029.1:0-15490 GCA_034399495.1 Candidatus Thalassarchaeaceae archaeon | reverse complement strand
TTTCCAATGCAATCAAACTCTCTCTATTCTCACGGAGGCGTTTTGCATCTACTCCAAGGTTGCCACTTCTCTCTTGTGCCTCATCATATTGCTCGATAGCACGCATATTGACATCGCCCAAGTTGCCAACCTTGCGCTCGAGAGTTCTGACACTAGCTTCTGCTTCCTGAACTGTCGGTAATGTTGCATCACTTGCTGGAGGGTTGATTTTTTGTTCCTTCATCTCAGCGTCTAATTCTTTGAGTGCATTCTTCTTCTGTTCAATTTGAAGGGTTAAGTCTCCAATCCTCTTATTCACAGATTCCCTATCACGGTTCTTCTGTTCTAAGCGAGTACGTAATTGGGCCCTATTCTCACGGAGTTCCATTCTCTTATCATCGAGTTCTTTGTGCTCCTCGGAAATTTGTGAGTGGGCTTCTGTAACAGTATCAAGTTCTTCTTGATATGTTTCAATCTCTGAATTCATTTCGGCGATTCGATTTTCTGCCTTAGTAATGATTGATTGTTGTTCATCAATTCTTCTTTGCAAGTTACTAACTTGGTTTGTTAGTAACACAGATTGTGTTTCACCACCTGAGAGCGTAGTCATGGCTGCAAGTTTAGTCCTTTCAGCCTCAGTACGTTGCTCTTGAGAATTTCTTAGACTGAGTGAAAGATGCTGTGGACTCCCTTCTTGTAGAGCGATGGATGCTGCATTCTTTGCTTCGATTGCCTCCTCATGAGCAATTTTTTCTGATTCGGCTGTTTCTAGTGCCTTTTCTTGTTCACCCAGCACATCTGCTAACTTCTTGTTAGCAACCTTAACCTTGCTTTCAGCATCATTGAATGCGGTTTCAGCCCGAGTTAAATCCTCTTTCCAGGCCCTTGCTTGGAATGCATGATCATCATTTACTAAATTAGCAATGCGTTGTCGCAATGCTTGTTCATTACGACGAAGTTCTGAGAGGGCTGCTTGAGTAGTCTCTGTGACTAATCTAATCCTGTCAACTTCAGACTCTGCCTTTTCAACAGCAGAACTACCTGCCATTTTACCACCGAATTGAGGCCTGTTGCTACGGGTTGAACCCCCTACCATGGCACCACTACCCTCAACCACTGAACCAGTTCTTGTCACCATACGGACCCCGCCCATATGGTTGCGAGCTATATCCATCGTCTCAACAATTAATGTATCTCTGACTACATTGACGACAGCGAGTCCAATGGACTCATCATATTCTAGTAATTCAGATGCAAAACCAACTACGCCTTGCTGCCTTGAAACCATTACTGCACGGCCACCAGGGCGCCTAGATTGGAGCCTATTGAGGGGCAAGAATGTTGCTCTACCTGCATTGTTCTTCCTCAACCACGAGATACAGGTGGCCGCAGTTTCATCATCACGCACCACGATGCTGTTCATTCCGCCACCCATGGCGTAAGCGAGTGCTTCTTCGTCACGCTTGTCCTTTGGGGTGCATAGTTCTGACATTGAACCTAGAATTCCACGAACTTCGCCCGAGTCACGCAAACCTAGTACTGCTTGTACTGCGCGGGCCATGCCAGCCTTGCTGCCACTATGATTCTCAAGTTCTCCACGAGCCCTGACCAATGCTAATTCAGCATCACGCAATTGACCCTCAGCCCTCTGCACATCGTCTAGAAGGCCTCTCTCTTGCCTCTGAATTCTTGACAATTCGGCTGCTAACTTTGTTCTGTCTTGTTCAGGGGCATTCTCATCAAGATCTTCACCTTGAAGAAGCAAGTCGTCTCGATTGAGTCTAGCCTCATCTAACGCCTTTTCTAATTCTGCAAGCCTTTCATGGGCTAAATTGACATTTAGTTCTTGAAGTTCGGCCTTCAAAGTAGCATCATTCGCTTTTTTCTGGGCTTTTTCTACCAAGTCGGTAGATTTACCAAAAGCGCGGTTTAATTCGTGAACTGCCTTATCCCCTGAATCTAGGGCTTTTCGTGCCTTATCTTCAGCATCGGCGGCTTCTTCCAGAGCATCCTCTGCTTCTTTGAGGATTGCTCGTGCTGATTCGAGTGATTGCTCGTGCAAATCTAGGGCCTCTTTAGCCTCATCTTGTTCAGCAGTAAGGACTTCTGATTCATCTTGGGCCTCTTCGATATTCTTCCCTAATTCACCGATTCGATCCTTGCGAGTCTCAACTTCTACCTCTAAGCGGCGTTGCTGCTCACCTAATTTCTTGCCATCGTCACCTAAGACTTCATTCAATTGATGTTGGATTTCAACCAATTGTTCATCAATTGACAACTCCTCTTTGTTTGAATCGTTGATTTCCTGGCCGATTATTTCTAATCGGCCAATGTATTCCCCTCTCTCTTCTGTGACTAATTCAATTTCTTCAAACCTGCTACGATGTCTAGAATGCATCAAAATCCTACGAGCTTCTTCTAGAGATGTCTGTAGGTCGCGGAACTTCATTGCTTGCTCTCGTTCCTTTTCAAGTGTCTTCAATCTCTTATTGATTTCAACTTCGAGTAGGGTGATTTGTTCAAGGTATTGCTCGACATTGTCCCTCTGACGATTTGCCTTTCTAATTTCATCATCGTATGATGTGACGCCTGCAACATCTTCCAACACCTTCCTGCGCGCACGGCTGGTCATGGTAGCAAGATGAGTTACATCACCTTGTAGAACAATGTTGTATCCATCACCTCTGGCACCTGCACCAGTTAGAAGTCTACGGAACTCTGTAGCTGATGAGGGCCTGTCATTGAGATAATATGCAGAGTTAGCATTTCCTTTACGACCTAGCCTAACAGCCCTAGTCAGATGCACTTCATCCGAATCAACCTTCAATCTACGATTTCCTGATGAGTCCTTTGGATTATCAAAAATTAGATTCACTTTGCAACTTTTTGCTGCTTTTCCTTTGTTGCCTCCATTGAAAATTAATTGTGATACGTTCTGAGCACGTAAGCTCTTGGAACTCTTCGCCCCTAACACGAATTGAAGAGCGTCTCCTGAATTCGATTTACCAGAACCATTTGGCCCAGTTATTCCTGTGAATCCCGTTTCAAACGGTATCACCACTTCACCCTTGAATGATTTGAAGTTCTCCATTACTATTGCTTTCAAATGCAAGTATCCCATCTCCTGCTTTTTAGTCGCTAATTGCGACCACGGAAATGCCGGGGTCTTTCAAGGGACTATAAATGATAGTGATTCCACACGCGCGGGAACGCGATTTCAAGACTTCAATTAGAGAGCCGTCAAGCGTTCCATAGAATAAGTCACTAAACCATCAAAAGATAACGATTGAGGGCTTGAAAAGGCGTTCTCACATGTATTCGCCTTTGAAATCACATTGAGGGCAACCTTGGCCATTGCAATAATGGCATGCTCGTCCTACTTTCATATCGTCACCTGAACTAGTACCGAGTTGGAAAATATCCTCATACTGGTCCAAAGAAAGTGCTGAACGTAGATCCCCTACAGTCATCACACCCTTGTTTTTCTTGGAGGATTTACCGCTCTTCTCAAGAGAACCTCGGAAGTCACCTGAACCAGCCATTTCCCAAGGTTCTGCAAACTTATTTTTCCTCCTGGATTTTAGCCTTCGTGTTGCTTTTCTTATAATTGAAATACCTAATACTATCAAGACTAAATCTGCTACGGGAGCCGGTATTGGAAGCCCCACCACCATCTCCCAATCAAGTGATTCGCCATCTGCAGTTAGTAATCCAGCAATATCAGCAACTGCTACAAAAACCAAAGTAGTACCCAACAAAAGCCTAAGCCTAGCTAGGTTTTTCGTCCAAGCACTAGACATCCTCAATCTACCTGCTTGTTTCAGCGCTAGCAAGGGCGCTGCGATTGAAGAGATTAAACCAAGTCCTGCCACAAGAATGTCAGTAGCATGATAAGTACCAATTGGCGATAAACAGTGGCTGCTCTTATGCGCAGATAATTCTTCATTTATGGCCTCTTTACTGCAACTCCCACTGAAAATCTCAGTTAATTCCATCTTGTAATGGATTAATTCATCGGGGTATTGGAAGTAGTATAGGCCCACTTCTACATTGTAAATCACGAAGGAAAGCAATAGGACGCCAATTACCGCGAAAATCAACGGCTTCGCCTTCTTCATCAAACTCAAGGCAACCCTGTGACATGATAGGATTTGTGCAAAAGAAGAGGAGGAAATGACCGCTCGTATCGTTTTTTCTAGATGCCGAGGTAGTAATCTTCAATTCATATGAGTAAGGGAGCATAGCCCGGAGGGCTGTCATGGTTGATGTCACCATCGTCGGCTCAGGGATTGCTGGGCTGTTTGTAGCCATCCGTTGTGCTAGAGGTGGACAAGAGGTCGCGTTGGTCACTAAACAGCGACTGTCAGACTCCTCTACTAACTACGCCCAGGGTGGCATTGCAGGAGTTCTTGAATCGTCAAATAGTTCAGGGCTAGAGGCGCATGTCCAAGACACGCTTTCAGCAGGAGCAGGTTTGTGCGATGAAGAAATCGTTAGAATGGTCGTCAATGAGGCTGCTGAGCGAATTCAAGACCTGATTGCTGAAGGAGTCAATTTTGATCGTGGAGATGGTGGCAATTACAGTTTAGCCATGGAAGGCGGCCATAAAGAAAGACGCATTTTGCATGCAAAAGATGCCACTGGTGCCGAAATTGAGAGGGCGCTGATTGCAGCATGTAGGGCCGAGGAAAATGTCACAATTTACGAGGATTGTTTAGCTCTTGACTTGATATTAGAGGATAGGCACTCCGAACATAGAAAGGTCGTAGGGCTCTGGTGTCTCGAATCTAAGGGCTCCGTATTCACTCTACCAAGTAGAGCAGTTCTGCTTGCCACAGGAGGGGCTGGACAGTTATGGAGGCATACTACCAATCCATCCGTTGCTACAGGTGATGGGATCGCTATGGCTGTAAGAGCAGGTGCTGCTGTCAGAGATCTTGAGTTCGTACAATTTCATCCAACCGCTTACACCAACAATGGCAATCAGCCATTCTTGATTACAGAAGCAATTCGAGGCGATGGTGCCGTCTTGATGACTGCAGAAAACCTCACTCAATGGAGGGCAGCTAAACAGCAAAATCCCGATGCTGACCCAAATGATTTCTCATTTACGCGTCACACAGATGCAAGAGGGAGCCTTGCCACTAGAGATATCGTTGCCCGTGCTGCAGATGCTGAATTGAAGCGCAGTGGGCGCCGACATGTTCTGCTAATTACCGAACACCTTGATTCAGAACATCTTACCAATAGATTCCCAAACATCGCTAGCAAGATGCGCCAAAATAGACTTCAAATCGGTGTTGACCCAATTCCGGTTGCACCAGCTGCACACTACATCGTTGGCGGCCTCGCAGTGAACCATTGGGGTGAAGTATTGCAGAGAGATTTACAAGTTGAAGACCCGACCTGTTCCACCTTGAGTGATAGAATGGTAGAGGGATTATACGCAATAGGAGAAGTTGCCTGTACCGGTCTGCACGGGGCTAATCGATTGGCCAGCAATTCACTACTCGAAGCAGTAGTATTCTCTTACCGTGCTGGAGAGCGAGTCAAAGAGTGGCTTTCAGAAGAGGGGGCCATCAAATCACCACTACCTGATTGGAGAGCGGAGGGATTGGCCAACTTAGAAGAACACGCTCCACTAGTCCATGATCGCTCAGAATTACGTTCGACTATGAGTGATGATGTAGGGCTTGTCAAAAGAAACTGGAGATTGAACCGAGCGAAACGGCGTTTAGCACTCTTAGATGAAGAAGTAGATAGAATCTGGCGGCGTTGCCTACCTTCAAGAGAACTTGTTGAATTGCGCAACATGGTTCAACTTGCTCAATTAGTCATATCTGCTTCAATACAAAGAGATGAGAACGTGGGGCTCCACTACAACCTCGATTTTATCAACTAATATTCATCAGACTGATTCTCAAAATTGTTTTGACATAATATGTCAAGATTTTCAAGTATAAGCCCACCCCGAGACTCATGACATCCTATTGGCTCATGAAATCTGAACCCCATGTTTATCCTTGGGAGCAGTTAGTTGAAGATGGACATACTCATTGGGATGGAGTTAGGAATTACCAAGCCCGTAATACAATGAGAGATGACATGAAAATAGGAGATATCGTACTATTCTATCATTCAAATTGCAAACCTCCCCATATAGCGGGCGTTGCTCGGGTATGCAAGGAAGGATATCCAGACCATACAGCCCAAGACCCATCTTCAAAGTATTTTGATGAGAAAGCAAGTCCAGAGAATCCGCGATGGATGATGGTCGATATTGAAGCCATGCAAGCCATGGATGAAATCGTCAGCCTGCCAGAACTCAAGGCAAACCCTCAGTTGGAAGGGATGCCATTACTAGCTAAGGGTCAGCGATTAAGTGTGCAACCAGTTAGTGAAGATCATTACAATGAAGTTTGTAGAATGGGCGGGATTGAATGAGCACCTTTAGAGATGAAAAAGATGATTTTGGCTCTAAACCACCTACTCTCATAGTAGGAGATTGGGGTGCCATGGGTGAAATAGTCCCTGCAATATCCAAGAAACCACCATGGAAATTTATTGCGCCGGTTGTTATTTTCTTTTTTATTATCAGTTCTATTGCATTGATTGATCTTTGGGAAGATGAAGTATTTGATGTATTTTTTGACAATGAAGGATGTGACATGATTTGGCCACATGATCCTTATCAAGCAGCGGTTTATTCATTTATTGCTGAATATGAACTTGAAAATTATGGCACCGCAATTGGCTGCTTTCATGATGAATACGACGATTTAGCATACGAAGAAGTTGCTTTGGAATTAGAACAAAATTGGCAAAATAATGGGACCGCATTAGAATATGCTCAAGCATGGGTTGATTTGAATTCAGAGGGATACAGTCAGCAAACTTTCAATTTGGCTGAGGTTTTCAAAATAGATGAAGGGGGACTTGGGTGGCGTGATGGAGATGGGCCACCAAATAATCAAAATCAAGATTGTGACACTGAGCAACTTGAATCAGAGATTACATCCAATGTCTCAAATTTTGTAATTCAAGCAAACCCTAATCCCAACCAAAGTGGTATGGGTTGCTTTACCAAATATGTAGATGTATTTGGTTTAGGAATATATGCTGAATCTGGATTACGAGACGACCAAGTGTTTCATGCCGCTTCTGTGCTAGCTGAATTACTGGATAATGATGAAGATGGAGCGGTTGATGATTCTGTACTACTCAGTCGCCTTCAAAATGTCAGTGCGATGATTCCTATGTTTGATTACGATGGCTCACCGGGGTACAAGAATTTTGAAGATAATTATCGTGGGCAAGGTGTTAGTGCAGTACTATACGCAGAAGAAGTTGACCCTACTCAAACGGGTCATTGGGGCTCAGATGCTACCGTAGAGGAAATAATGCACACTATCAATCATCGTGGCCACGCCAACATTTATCCTGATGCTTTTGGATTCCAACCTGACTCTTCGTTACTTTCTAGTGCAATGGACGAGGCACGTGGTGGGCAATTTATCGACCACCCAAGCAGTTATCCTGAAGATGCGTGGTATCATTATGATGATGAAACATGTGATTATGGATGCATGGCTATCGAGTATATTTATTGGGCACAAGTCAGTAATATGGGTATTCTCAATGACACAGCAACCTGTGATGGCATTGCAAATGAATGGGAGCCGTGCTCAAAAGAGTTGCTTGAAAGCATGGATGTGCAGGTATTTGCATTGATTACTGATGGACAATACCTCCTCCCTCAACTCGCTCCAGATGGAATATATAATCCAAATCTTGATTGATGAATCTTGTAACCATGCGCCAAAGGGTTCAACAAATTGTTGCATGTGGCAAGTAGCGATGAGACCGCTGATAGTTGTCAATTTCAAGACCTACGAGACAGCGCATGGTGTTGGTGCTGAGCAACTGGCTAGAGCAATGGAGGCGGCTGATTCAGCTACTGATTCGGCTGACTTTGTGGCCGTAGTCTCTGCTTTTGACCTTGCACCCGTTGTAGCAGCAGCCCCATCCTTGCAAGTATGGACTCAACATCTTGACCCTGTGGGTTTTGGATCTAACACTGGTTGGCTCCACCCATCAACTGCAATAGAGCGAGGGGCTAGTGGTACAATCATCAATCATGCTGAGCACAAGGTATCCCTAGAGCATGTAGAAAATCTGCTGGCACAACTTCCTGAAGGATTCCCAGTTTGCGCTTGTGCGGCAGACTTGGACGAAGCAAGAGCTCTTGCTGCCCTTTCACCCACCATGATTGCAGTAGAGCCGCCCGAATTGATTGGCGGTGATATTTCAGTTACTACTGCCGACCCTGAAATTGTTTCAGGAACGGCTGCCGTTGTGAAGTCAGTTAACCCAGATGTTCGCGTCCTGTGTGGTGCAGGAGTCAAGAATGGAGCAGATGTTGCAATGGCAATTCAATTGAACACAGAAGGAGTGCTGCTAGCAAGTGGTGTTACAAAATCCACTAAACCTGAGTTAGTATTAGCAGATTTAGTCTCTAACCTTTGAAAATCAATTCAAGATAAACGCATCATCATTGTCACTGATTTACTTTCGTGATGAAGCTCTCCAATTTCATTGAAACCATGTCTTTCATGAAATCTCATTGAGTCAATATTTGGTGGCTTAAGACTAACTTCAGCAGCAATTGGACAATTTTTTTGTTTAGCATGTGCAATGACTTCTTTGTATAATTGAGACCCAATCATACAGTTTCGATGTTTTTCAGATACAGCTATTCTGTCAACATAGAGGAACTCTTCGTACCTCTGATTGAACCAAGCATAGTTCAGACTCCCATATCTCGTCTTAGGTGGAAGGCATAGAACAAATCCAACCAATTCATTTTCTACATATGCACCTAGAGCAAGTTCTGTTAGGGTAAGTAAATCAGCAATTTCTTCCTCAGAGATTTCTCCAGTACCTGGTAGTCCTTCTTGATTAATTAGCAAAATGGATGAAATATCTTTGGTTTGAAGTCCGTGGAAATCCATTACAAAGCCTCAGATTATTTTATTATTACATACGATATTTTCAAGATTCTGCCAATTTGCCAGCACCAATTAGTAACACTAGCTTTAATCTGTGTTCTCAGGGGGGTAGACTCCACCAACTTGAGAATACCCTTCAGGAACAGTTACTCCATAGTCTACAACTACACCGACTAATTTTGAATGATTACCAATAATTGCGCCTTCTCCAATCAAACATTCAACAATTGTAGTGTTTTGCCCAATTGTCGCATTATCTAATACTGCGCAACGAACTACTTCAGCGCCTGAACTAATTTCGGTATTGTGGCCAATTGCACTATGTGATGATTCCCCACCATCAACAGTTCCTTCACCAAACCAAGAGTTGCCACGTAATCCACCAGTTGACCACCTTTGACCTGAAATGCATACCTGCATCCCTTCCAGCCATGAAGTTGGAGTCCCAGCATCTACAAAATGTCCTTGAAATGCATAACCATTCAGTAGTCCTTCTGATGCTATTGGCGTATACACATCCCGCTCCATACTATGTGGTCCATCTGGCATCCTATCGAACACTTCAGGTTCTAGAATGTAGCATCCTGCATTGATCATGTTACTGACTGCATCTTCCAATGCAGGTTTTTCTTGAAATTGGTATATTTTTCCATCTTCTCGAATGTCGCAGACCCCAAAGCGAGTCGGGTCCTCAACCTCCCACAAAGAGATGGTTGCTAAACCACCTTGTGATTTGTGAAAGTCTAGCATTTCCTGTACTGGTACACTGGATAGCAGGTCCCCGTTCATCACACAAAATGTCTCATCTCGTAGATAACCTCGGCAATTTGCAATTGCTCCTCCAGTCCCTAGTGGTTCAGTTTCTTCAACGATTGTGACTTTGTAAGGTAATTCTACAGAAGCAAAGTGAGTACGCATCTCATCAATTTTGTATCCTGCTGCAAGTATCACTTCGTCAACTAGGTCTTCAGGCAAAGCCTCGACCACTCTTTCAAGCAGAGTTTTGTCTAACATTGGAAGAAGTGGCTTTGCAACATGGTTAGTCCACGGGCGAAGTCTTGTGCCAAATCCGCCGGCTAGTACGATGACCTGCATGGCAACCCTCATTCTCCGGTTCTGCCCCCTCACTTCAAGGGATTCCCCATTAGATTGACGGGTTGCTAGTTCTATGCACGCGCGAGCAAGTGTTCAAAGACGGGCTCTAGGTGGCCGAACACGTTGAGGTCATTGGGATGAACATCCACGAATATCAAGGTAAAGCACTGTTCAAGGAAGCCGGCTTGCCAGTTCAGAATGGAGTGCACTGCAAAACTGTAGAAGAAGCGTTGGGCGCATATGACAAATTGGAGAGCCAAATTGTTGCCGTGAAAAGCCAGATTCACGCTGGTGGGCGTGGAAAAGGAAGTCTATATGACCCAACAAGTAGCGATCTAGTGATGGAAGGTGGAGTTAAAATTGCCTTCAACCGAGATGATGTGGAAACTTATGCCACCAATATATTGGGTAACCGACTTGTAACTAAGCAGACTGGTGAGGCAGGAAAAATTGTCAATAATCTCTACATTGAATCTGGTTGTGCTATTGCACACGAATATTACTTGGCAATATTAGTTGACAGAGAGGAAAAACTGCCTCTCATCATGGCATCTACCGAAGGCGGTATGGATATTGAGGAAGTCGCAGAATCTACCCCTGAAGCCATACACAAAGTGCATGTTGACATGGAAGGAGGCGTGACTGCACAGCAAGTGCAAGAATTAGCTGATGCACTCAAATTGGAAGGAAAAGCTGCTGATTCATTTGCAGAGATGATTCAAGGTCTATTCTCATTATTTGTGGAAAAAGATTGCTCGATGGTTGAAATCAACCCGCTCGTGCGCACGGAAGATGACAGAATGGTTCTGCTCGATGCCAAAGTTGGCTTTGATGAGAATGCGCTGTTCCGCCACCCTGATATCGTTGAACTACGCGACCTTTCAGAAGAAGAAAGTACAGAAATACGTGCAAAGGAAGCAGGATTATCCTACGTCAAACTCGATGGCAACATCGGCTGCCTAGTCAATGGAGCAGGATTAGCGATGGCAACTATGGATGTCATCAAATTGTATGGTGGAGAGCCAGCCAATTTCCTCGATGTTGGTGGCGGTGCTGATGAAGAGCAAGTGAAAACTGCCTTCAGCATAATTCTAGAAGATCCTAATGTGAAAGGGATTCTAGTCAATATTTTTGGTGGAATCATGCGCTGTGATATCATTGCCAAAGGAGTGATTGCTGCTACTGAAGCACTGGGACTAGAAGACCCACTGGTCGTACGATTGGTCGGAACCAACTTCGAAGAAGGTAGACGAATTCTTGCTGCGAGTGGACTCAACATCCACACTGCTGAAACTTTGGCTGAAGGGGCCGAAAAAATCGTCAATCTCATTGGAGGTGGTGTATAATGGCAATCTGGATTGAAGAAGATGCGAAAATTCTCGTGCAGGGCATAACAGGGAACCAAGGCACATTCCACGCTTCAAAGAGTGTCGAATTTGGCTCCAACATTGTTGGTGGCGTAACACCAGGAAAGGGCGGCCAAACGGTTGACTTAGGCTCTAAAGAAGTACCTGTATGGAATAAAATGGCTGAGGCCATCGAGGCAACGGATGCTGATGCAAGTGTCATTTATGTCCCACCAAGATTTGCTGGCGCTGCAATTATTGAGGCTGCAGACGCGTTCAATGAAGTGAAGGGCGAAGGAGTAATTGTCTGTATTACAGAAGGAATTCCAACACTTGACATGGTGCGCGCTACTGCTCATGTCAGAGCTATTGAGGGGGTGAGACTAATCGGGCCAAACTGTCCAGGAATTATCACACCCGGAGAAACCGGCGGGGCAAAGATTGGCATCATGCCGGGCCATATTCATGCAAAGGGAAGAATTGGGATTGTCTCTAAGTCTGGAACTTTGACTTACGAAGCGGTGGCTCAAACAATGAGTATTGATGAGGGCCAAACCACCTGTGTAGGAATTGGTGGCGACCCTGTGAATGGGACGGGTTTCATTGATTGTTTGTCAGCCTTTGAGGCCGACCCGCAGACAGCAGCAGTTGTCATGATTGGTGAAATTGGTGGCTCTGCTGAAGAAGAGGCGGCTGAGTGGGTTGCTGAAAACATGAGTAAGCCAGTTGTTGGCTTTGTTGCAGGAATGACCGCACCGCCAGGCAAGCGAATGGGGCACGCAGGCGCCATCATCAGTGGTGGCAAAGGGACTGCATCTGAAAAAGTAGCAGCGATGGAAGCTGCTGGAATACGCTGTGCAAACGATCCTTCTGAAATTGGAGCAGTACTGCTCAAATCACTACAAGATGCTGGACTTCGCTGATTCACAAACTAAATTTCTGTATTATTTTTGATGCGGTCCATTGATGGAGTGAACTCCTGTGAGCCATGCTATGGCACTAGACGCTGCGGGCCTAATTCCAGTTATTCTAGTGTTAATGGGGGGAGCGGTATCTCCTGGCCCCAGCCTCGCCGTGGTTCTTCGCAACACCATCATTGGGGGACGAGGACGAGGGGTTGCTTGTAGCATAGGTCATGGAATTGGAATGGGTATCTATGCCTTTCTAGCAGTTAGTGGAATTGCCTTACTGAAATCTGCCGGTGTCGATTGGGCTGTAGGGCTAGAATTAGCTGGAGCCGCCTTTTTGGTTTGGATGGGCATTTCAATGTTAAGAAGTACAGAAGATGAATTCAGTGACACAGATGAACATCACGGGAGTGGGAGGAAAGGTTTTGCAGAGGGCTTCATGATTGCTTTTTTGAATCCAAAAATCTTTGTTTTCCTGACCGCTATTTTCAGTCAATTTGTAGTTGCTGGTGCCTCTCTTGAGGAACGCTTCATTCTAGCATTTATTGCCCTCATAATTGATGGTAGTTGGTACATCATTGTAGCAACAACGCTGTCGGGCACAACTCTGCTAGACAAGTTACGCAACAAAGGAAAAGTCATTGACCAAGTAGTTGGGTTAATCCTAATTGGATTTGCCGCCATGATAGGCGCTTCTCTAGTGATGTAATCATCTAGGTGGTCGGCGCTTTGGGCCACCTGGTGGGCCACCTCTTTTTGGGCCGCCTCGACTTGGTGGACCGCCCCTTTTTGGACCCCCACTACTTGGTGGACCGCCTCTACTTGGTGGACCGCCTCTACTTGGAGGGCCTCCTCCACTTGGACCGCCCCTACTTGGCGGGCCGCCTCTACTTGGTGGACCGCCTCTACTGGGACCGCCACTTGGACCACCTCTAGGGCCGCCGGGTCCTCCTCTACGTGGGCCTGAAGGTGGACCGCCACCCCTCGGCCCTGGACTTCCAGAGGGACCTGAGTAATCATCGTCATCATCGTCATCGTCTTCCTCGAAAACTGCTCCACAATTTGGACAAGCGGGATCTGAATCCATGACTGGATAATGGCCACATGCTTCACATGCGAACTTCTCCTCATCGTCCTCTTCAGGTTCATCGTCTTCAGGAGCATCGCCCCAAACATGAGATACTTCTCCTTCTTTAGAAGCGAATAGTGAAACAGAAATTGAAATCTCAAGACCTTTGAGTGCTACTTCCGTGCTAATGGCGTGTGAGAAGGCATTTGAGAGATCTTGAGGAGTATCTAAAACTCTGCCATCATCAACATAGGTGACATTTACTCGAACAAGGTCACCATCAACGGCAACCTGTGGGGATTCAACTGCAACACCTCGCTTTCTTGCAACTCTGCGAACGGCGACCTCGGACATTCTTCGTAGCAAACCTACTGACGGAGCATCACTTGCATCACTAGGACTGTCTCCAAGAGCTTCTTCAAGGAAACGTGCGGCACCAGCAGAACTTGCCGGCTCTTGGCGCAGATGAGATGGGAGTTCAGAATTTACTTGTGACAGAACATCAGTAGCTGTTTGTTGGTTCATCTCAAGCCACTCGTTTCGGGCGCTACTTTTCTGTTCCTTTTCTGCCTCATTCACGCGATCCACAATTTCATTAGTACCTGAAACGGCATCGCCAAAAGCTGCTGCCAAATCATTTGGTGCGGCATCTGAAGGAGGGGGGTTACCTTGAGGTGCGCCCCCTTTCATCTGAAATGCTAAGCGATTAAGGGTGTCAACATCCATTGGCTGTGCGGGCGCACTCTCACCCGATTCGTTATCAGACTGAACTGCTTGTGGAGTAACCACTCCAAAAGTACGGCCACCAGCCTTGGAAAGGTCCTGCCTAGCACCGCACTCTGGACAGAAAATAGAGTCGCTTGGAATCTCTTCTGAACATGCTTGACAATCCATGGCCCTACCCCCCTACAACCCTACGGGTTGATTCACTCAATAAAAACGGTTGCCGCTAAAATGGGATTTTTGACTTCTATATTCGCCCTTGGCAATTCTCGCGCACCGACTGAAAAATCTTCAAGCATCGCGATTCTTAGCCAGAAGTTTTAGGCTTCGACGGCGAGAAAACATAGCAAGTATTGTTTTATTTTTCAGGCGCTTAATTTCAGGACGTAATACCTTGACACGATTTTCTGCATCCAAGACATTTTGAGTGCGCAGTAATATCAGTGTACGCTGCCCAATCAGAACTGGCAACATACAAGCGGCTCGTAATCTGAACTGACTAGAAGGTAACAATGCAATGTATTCAACTGCGGCATCCAAATGTGCTGCGGCTCGGTCAATATAACTGTCAAACAAAGGGCGGAACTGATTCATGTTTTCCTTATCTAATAAGTCACTAACTTGTAAATCATATTTGGCCAATGAACCTACTGGGATATAGCAACGCCCCAAACGCAAATCTTCAGGAATATCGCGTAAGATATTGATTAATTGTAATGCCTTACCAAACCGTACTCCAGTATCGAAAAATTGGGCTTCAGTTTTAGCATCATTTTTGAACATGTGTTCAAGAGTCATATGTGTCCAAAACTCACCTACAGAGCCTGCTACTCGATAAGTGTAATCATCCAATTCTTCCTCTGTTGCAAGAGGTGAAATATCTCCTTCATTGGATTGGCCAAAACGTTGCAAATCTAGCGTTTGACCGCTAATTATAATGTCTAGGCATTCTCTGATTCGGTCTTGATCAACGCCAGAAAAATGCTCAATGCAAGCAACTGGAGCAGCAATATTTTCCAACAATTTTTTCTCTGCAGGATTGCTTTGAATTTTTGCCAAATCACCTAGGTCTGGAAGGACATCAGAACGACCTTGGATTCGCTCATTATATTGCTCAAGAGCCTGTAACATTTCCTCAGTAGAATCACTTTCTGAATCAGCAATTGTATCAGCAATTCTAGCCAACAGATAGAGGAGACCTACCTGAGAGCGAATTCTGGATGGCAACGCCTTGAGAGTTAGATAAAAAGAACGGGAGGTTTCTTTGAGCAGTGAGTCGATTTCTTGGTTGATTAATTTGGACATGACTCTCCCTCGTGCTGGCCGGTGGGCCATATGTTCTTGACCCTGTGGGCATTTCTT
>DASCSU010000028.1:0-16113 GCA_034399495.1 Candidatus Thalassarchaeaceae archaeon | reverse complement strand
AAGTCCATAGAAACCATGCGATAATTATGGTGAATAAGGCGACAGAATAGAAATTCATCAAGCCTGCCATATTGAGTACCTTGAATACCACAAGTAGGGAGGTGAAACCAGCCAACGAGAAAAACACTGCATTGATAATATTCTGGAATTGTACCTTGGAGATTTCAGGGTTGACCGACCAGTGGTATGCACCATCCGGCAGGTCGGTCATAATGTCCGATTAGGGGGGTCCTTCATCCATGTTGCGCGTGGTTGAATTAATTTCAATCACTTTATGCTCTTAATAGATACATCTCCGCATCTTCGTGAAGTTGCATAATAGCACTTCATAGGTGTTCTTTAAGGGTCACGTTCAAGAGAGGGTCGAGTGAGACGCAGGTTGGGGATTAGCATGGCCGAACTACCCAAGGGAGTTACCAAGGAGGTGCGTAGGGGCGGTTCGGGCGTCCTTGAACTGCTTCTGATTGACTTCGACAGAGAGGGCGAGGACGGCTATATACGGATTGAGAAGGGCACCTCTCCTGCAACTGTGGCACAGTTAGTAATTGTACAAGGCAAGCCGTCAATGGCACTTTTCGAGTATGAATCATTTTTGATGGGGCATTCCGCTTTGTCAGAGTTAAGACAGTGTGCGGCAGATGATGATTCGCGGATTTCTGTTCATACAGATGTTGACTTTGGTTTGATAGCAGATTTACATCCTGAGGCAAAATTGCATATCCGCGAAGAGGATGCCATTTCGGGCCAGAAAATAGAGGGCTGGATAATTGATACCAAAAGTGATTCACATTGGTGGAGGCACAAACAGAAGCGAGATTGGACGATGACTGAGGGTTCGATGACTGAAGAGGAAGAAGAACTCCCCGTTCAAGAAAATCAGATAATTATCGAGTACAAGCCCGGTGAACAGTTAGAATCAGGGTGCAGTTATCTCGTAGATGACCAAACACCGGATTCTGTATTGAAAATCGCAGCACACCTAGGGGCTATTGGTCACCCTCTGCTTGTGTTGTCTCGCTCTCCACCATCACTTCTTGCTGAACAGTTTGGAGTTCCTGCATCATGTTGTCGTTGGTTATCAGAACGTGAAATTGATGGTGTAAAATCTATTCACCCCGGTTTGGAATCAGTTCGTAGAGAATGCGACGAATTCCTTTGGGGTGCTACTCGGGCAGTAATTGTGATAGATGGAGTGGAATATCTTAGTGTCATTCATGGTTTTAGCAGATTGTTGGGCATGCTTCGTGATTTGCTAGATGTAGTTTCAACTTCTGATGACATAGTCTTGATTCCAGCAGATCTAGATGTTTGGGATGGAAGAGAGAGGGCAATGATATTGCGAGAGTGTGATCAAATCCCAATTGAAAGAGCTAGAGAATGGGCTGAGAGGCCAGCAGTTGTAGAAGGTCACTCTTTTAGTCAAGATACAGAAGGTGCAACCATTCCTGAACCTAAAACAATCAATGTTGTTAGTGAGGCTGCTGATGATTTCAAAGCGGCTGCTGATAGACTTCTCAGTAGTGCTGAGCAAGCAGTGCAATCGACTCCAAATGCAAGTGAAGCAGTGGGTGAACCTATCGAATTCCAGCAACCTGCAACTTCTTTTTCAGCTCGTAATCTGATTGATGAAATGAAACTTGAAAACATGAATGAAGACGAGTCCTCAGTTGCTATTACTGATTTAGAAGAGGAGAATGTTTCAGAATTACCCAATGCTATTCCGTCTCATGGGAGTGATGATGACGACTTACAACTCCCTGATTGGGCTACAGCTCCATCAGCAAATAGGGATGACCTCTCTACTCCTGCTCCTAAGGTGCATACAGAAATAGAAACTCAAGTTGAAGAAGAAACATCCAATGAAATAGTTGAGGCGCATGAACCATTAGAGGAAGTAGTTGAGCAAGTTATTGAAGTTGCAAAGGGGCCAATGCTACCAACAGTCAACCACCGTCCAAAGTTGGAACGTAGGCTCAAGGTCCCACATAAGCCCGATATTTTACAACTTGAGAAGGGTTCAATGCATTACGCAGCAGCAAATAGCAAATTGTTTGAGGGCGAGTTGGCAGAACCTGGTTTTGAAGCAATCAATTCCTCAGTCACTGCTCTCAATTCAAAGAAAGACGAATTTCGAGAAGTTGGAGATTGGGTGACTAATGAGGAGAGGGATTGGGAAATCCATGAAACTAGAAGCATGGGAGCGGCGGTTGATAACTCCCGAGCGGTGCGACATAAAGTCAAGAGCACCGAATCAACATCCATTTCTCGCTTACATGTGCGCCAATGGGGGGCTGCCGCAGATAGTGCGGCGCATGTCAATGCGCGGGCAACAATTCCAGATGATGTGAGCAACCCTTTTGCTAGAGACTCAGCAAGTCGGGCTCAAAAGGTCAAGACTCTTACCCAAATGGTGGCTGGTTCTGAACTCGACGCTCTATATGCTGATCGTAAGCAGATGGTAAGCAGTTCAGGAATTAAGTTGGAAGTGCTAGAAAGAATTAGTGCCCTATCTGATAAAGGACATCCAATTCGGCATTTAGTAGAAAGGATTGAGGCGAATTCAAAAGAGGGCATGATAATGTTGGATTTATTAGAGAAGAAATCAACAAAAGTTGACGCTCTCATCAAACGGCTCAATGTTCAAGAAGAACGTTCAGTAGTTAATTCAAAAATTGCCCAAAGATATCGTGATAGTTTGATAAAATTTGAGCAAATTGACAAAGTGGAAAAGATGTTGAAAGACTATGAGGGTTGATAATTTTCGGGTATTGTTGATAGTCGGACCCCCATGTAGCAGAATTGGTGACAGTTATGAGTAGGCGAACGATACTCCAGCAACAATTGGAGAAAAGCCGCCGTTTGCTATCTGAAAATGATTCAAAAAGTGCTATTTCTGAAGGTGAAAATAAGGAGATTCCGTCATCATTGAGAGGATATATCAGGCAGAGAAACATGCCACCATCAGAGGACATATATGATGGCCCGTTTCAAAGAACCACGGCCGCTGCTGTCAAACAGCAGACTGGTGATTTTGGGACTATAGCTGCAGAGAGAATTCAGAGGATGCGCCAAGGTGTTGAATCCGATGCCCCAATGATTAATCGAGATGATGCAGGTGAATCAATTTCTCTGAATACGCCTGCTTGGTCACTTGGAGAAAGTAGTGAATCAAAAGATGATAGAGATGGTGCAACCCCTGTATGGCGTGAAATTCTCTCACAACAAAGAGCTCATGCAAGACCTAGTACCGTTATGGTTCAGCAACACGCCTCTTTGACAGGTAATACATCAATGGAAGGACAACTTTCACCATTGCAACCCGTTGCTGAGGAATTAGCTTTACATCGCCCCTCTTGGCCAGCACTTTTCATCCCGAATGAGATTTTTTCTTGGGATAATTTCCAGGCGGGTCCAGAAAATCGTTTAGCAAGTACTGCTGCACGAGAAGTAATTATTCATCCAGCTGAGCGAACTAATCCTCTGATTATTTTGGGTGATGATGGTGTTGGGAAGAGCCATCTTCTTTGGGCTATTGGTAGTTCATATTACAATCAAATTCCGGATACTGAAGTACGTATGATTTCTGGTGTTTCTTTTCCAAAGGCTCTACCTGAAGATTGGACTGAAGCAGTGCAGGGTTGCAGCGCCTTGTTAGTTGACGACTTTCACATGGTGACGGATCCTGTGGCGCATGATAATTTGGGATTAATGATTGATTGGTGCTTGAATCTAGGTGTTCAAGTTGTTATCACTTCTCTAGAAAAACCTCCCTTGTCGGGAACCTTGGCTGGTGCTTTGGGTTCTGCCGTACCTATAGAAATCTCCCGTCCGGATGAATTGAGTTTGGTTCTTTATTTGAGGAATCGAGTTCTAAGGAGGGGCCTTTCACTATCCGATGAGCAATTACGAGTTATTGCATCTAACGCTGCAGGGAATTGGAGTTCTGCTGCAGCTGGATTTGAAGCAGTTGCATTAGCCATAGAAGCAGGTGCTGAACCATTTGGCATTACAGATATTGAGATTATTCTTGCAGGGCAAGAGTTGCCAATGCGAGATGATGATGGGTTGATTACATGGGATAGTGAGGCGACTGGTCAAAAGATTGTACGCGAGGTGTTGGATCATGTTTTGCCACGGGAGCAACAACCAAATATCGATTTAGTCAGCGTGTTGGAATCTCAAGTAGATGATTATCAACCACCTAATTTGATTCCTGACAATAGCCGTGATGCTGTAGATTCTTTGATTGAAAGACATCTTGGCAGAGAAAAAGGTGCTTTAGATGATGCCCGCGAAAGAATTGAGCAGTCAAGCATACCCACAGAGTTGGAAGCACCTCGTGCCGGGATTCCAAATTTAGATTTGATGAGTGAGACATTCCTTGAAAGATTGGAATCAAGGTTGCACCGACATCAAGATGAACTATTTTCACTACATGAGGAAATGGAACATATTTCTGCTAATATTGATGGTGCCGAGCCAAAAGAACTTGTTGAGATGGCAGATAGAATGCTTGAGATTGAGCGCAAACTAGCTAGGATATCACGCTTGGATGCTGGAGAAGCACTTCTTCCAAGAAAAAAGCCTGAGCGGCCTTACAAAACAGAATCAATTGAGGAATTCTTACCTGAAGGTGAGTGGGATATTGACGAATCTGACGTATCTGCCGATGACCTTCTTGGCAAACCTCAAGCCATATTGAGGCCTGTACAGATTCTCAAACTTATTAATTCAGAAGAGGAATGATTTTCATATCATTCTGAACCCTTCTTCAGCTACCCGGTCTTCTTCTAATTTCAACCAAATCGAATCGCCATCGATTACTATTGCCTCGGGGTGGTCAATCCCTGGGCAAATTCGTTTTGTTTTGTTCCACGCTCTGTCAGAAACAAGATTCTCGCTCCAAAAAGGAAATGCTGAGCATTGTGATGGTTTTACATCATAGATACTACAAGATTTGTTGGCATTAAGGTAGATGCATCGGCCGTCTTCAGGCTTTGATTCGAGCACAAAGCGTCCATCATGTGTTGTTCTACAATGCTGGGTTAGCCATGATTTTAATTCCATTTCCAAATGATCTGCAATTCTAGTGGCGTCATCTCGAGAGAGATAGACTATCCCACCTGGTTCGTCGCAACATCGGCCACATTCAGGTAAACATACGAAGTTAATCCCATTATTCCACCAACCATTATCGCGGTCGCTGAACATTCTCTTCCAACGCGCCATCTTGTTATTGGTAGTAGTCTCCACCTGTAATTGTTGGTGTGGCCATGAAACATACTATACTAGAATGTCCATTATGATTAATTCACAAACGTACTTGCTGGATGCATTAGCGTCGCACTTATACCATTGATGAGTATGAGACGAATTCCCACTAGGGGGTGTAAGTGAATGAGTGATTCAGAGGAACAACCAACCTTGTTTGAAATCAATGAGAGTCATCTTGATACTGGATTGCGTGGAGTTCCTGTTGGAACTTGTAAGACCTCTTTTGTCAGTTCTACCAAAGGAGTTCACTATGTTGGTTATCCAATAAGTGATCTTGCTGATATGTCTCCAGAAGACATTATCTTCCTATTGTTTGAGAAAAGGTTACCAAATAGGCAAGAATCACAGAGTTTCTCTAAAGATTTGGCCGCACGTGCTGAAGAAATGCCTGCAGGTGCCCTTCGGATATTGGAATCAATGACTCCTGGTAGTGGTCATCCTATGGATTGGTTGTCAGTTGGTATTCAGGCGCTAGGTATGGCAGAAACTACTGGTGATGTTAGGGCTGACAGCCTAAACCTAATCGCAAGAATGCCGGAATTGATGGCCTCTATTTTCCTACTGCGTGGTGGGCACGGCCTACCAAAGTCAGGTAGCGAACCTAGTCTTGGGTTGGTGGAGAATTTTGTTCATCTTCTAGGGGTACAGGGAATTGAAGCAGAAAATATGATTCGAGTATTGCGCACATTCCTAGTTTTACATATGGACCATGGTGGTGGAAATCTCTCAACTTTCTCAGGCAAGTGCGTTGCTAGTGGTAAAGCGAGCCTCTATGCTTCAATGTCAAGTGCAATGAATGCGCTATCAGGCCCTCTTCATGGTAGGGCTAACCAATCTTGTCTTGAGTTTGTACAAAGGATTGGTACAAGTGATCCAGAAAAGATTGAGGATTTTGTTCGTAATGAATTGGCAGCAAAGCGGCCGATTTACGGTTTTGGCCATGCAGTACTTAGGGCGGAGGATCCACGAGCCACAGCTCAGATTGCACTAGGTGAGCAAATTTGTCCTGATGATGAGAATTACAAGATAGTGAAAGCATTGAGGGAAGTTGCTCCAAAGGTATTGTCTGAAAATCCAAAAATCAGCAATCCATTTGCAAATGTGGATGTTGCTTCAGGAGCTCTCCTCCATGCAGTAGGATTCCACAAACCAGAATATTTCACGACTTTCTTTGGTTGGGCTAGGGTAGTTGGAATAAGTGCTCAAATTATCGATGAGAGAAATGCTCGTGGTGGTAGGGGTGTGCCAATTTATCGGCCAAAATACATCGGTGTTGACCAACCAGTACAACGATTAGAATAACTCAATCTTTTGAGTGGTAAGTTCTTCCCATTCCCCGGTGGCCAATGATTCTAGGGACTTCCCAAGGAATTTGATTTGGATTACTGCTGCTCAACAACTCATCAACTGAACGGCTCCAGTGCCATCGTGTTTTCATTTCAGTAAGTAGTTCTAGATGTTCGCTTTTTGACATTTGATTCCATGGAGTGGTTCCATCATCTGAAAACGGCTCAGTAGCGGGTTTTGTTATTCTATCAGAGCCATCAGGTAGTTGGCATATATCGGGAGATGAAGAGTCGGTAATTGCGGTCAAGCCTGCATCTAGTACGGCCTTTTCTTTTGTAATTGGAACAGGCCAGATAAATGCTGGAAACCCCTTCCTTTTCATTGTTAATTTCTCCAATCCCCGTCCAGTAAGTCCAACAGTAGTACCTAATGTCAAGTGGCGTGTGAAACCTGTTAGGTAATCTAGTGCACATGGAACCATTGGTGCTCCCCACTTCTGATGTTTTTTCATCAATCGTGGCATTGAATGAGCTATGAATGAGGGCGTTGCTAATGCCTTGTTGAAGTTTCCAGAACTCCATTCCCTTAGGCGTGGCATCAAGATTGCATGAGGGTGCTGACAGCCTGATTTTTTGACAGCACTGAGAAATTTTTTGTCGAATGCGTAAATCACTGTCGTCCCTTCAGGTAGGTCAAGGTCAGAGATCGCTTCTTCGACCATTTGAATCATTTTACTAAGGTAGTTGATTTTCTTTGAACCTCCCTTCCAACCACCTGCTACACCACTATTGGGATGGGGTGATTTTAGTTCAATGCAGACTGTTTTACCATCTTCTTGCCACGGTTTGGTGAATTCAGAAGTATTCATCAATTCATCGAAAGTGTCTGCAATTGATTTTGATTCATCAGCAGTTTGATTTTCGAAATATTTGCCACCTGCAGTTTTGTTATCGTGATGAAGCATCATCACGCCATCTGATGATAGACGTAAATCAAATTCCACACCATCAAAGTGATTGATGCCCATTTTGATGGCATCAATTGAATTTTCACGTGGTTGAGACCAAGTCAAACTGAATCCTCCCACATTTCCGTGATAGGTAACACATTTGAACCCAAAGGGATAGTGTTTCTCTAAACTGTAATACTCATAGCCCTAGCATATACTCGGTAAAGCATGGCTGAAATAAGCAATAGCAAGCAAATCCGTGGATATTGTATGTATGACTGGGGTAAATCAGCCTTTGAAACCAGTGTTACAACCGCCATTCTTCCTGCATGGTTTGCCGCATTATTCCTTGAGGCTAACGGATTGACAGGCACCCTCATCGGAATGGAAATGTCCTCTGATGCCGCATGGTCTCTGGCTGTCACATTGGCGACATTGATGGTCGCAATCGTCAGCCCATCGATTGGGGTAATAGCAGATAGAAAGCGCATCAAGATGCAGGCCCTCAAATGGATGACTTGGCTTGGGGCTGGGGCTGTATTCCTCATGGGATTAGCTCCTATTTTTGATATATCGTTCCAGTGGATGTGGATATTCATCATGTTCCTACTCGCTAACATTGGATTGAATGCTGCGGGTGTATTCTACAACGCCTTACTACCATATCAGGGTGAAGATCACGAGATGGATGCTATTTCAAACAAGGCATACGCGTATGGATATCTTGGTGGCGGCCTACTCTTGGTTGCTCATCTTGGTTTGTTATTCAGCACAGATTTCGCTCTATGGGCGACCCAGGTTGCAATCGCTTCTTCTGGAATTTGGTGGTTTGGATTTGCATGGTACACCTTTGCCTATGTTGCAGAGCCAGAAATTGAGAACGAGATTGTAGACCTAACAATCAAGGATGCAACAACATTGGGCGTCAGTGAAGTATGCAAAACTCTCAAGGAATGGAAGAATTTCAGAACTTTATTCATCTATATGTTCGCCTATTTCTTATTCATCGATGGAATCAACAGTGTAACTTCGTTAGCAGGTGCTTTTGGTATTGCTGTGCTTGGGCTGACGATGGGCGAACTCATCCTTACTATCCTAATTATCCAATTCGTTGCCTTCCCCTCAGCCTTCTTCTTCACTTGGCTTGCAGGTCGATGGTCGACGAAGAGAGCGTTGACATTCTCATTGGTAATGTGGTGTGTGATGATTGTCGGTGCCATGTCGTTCGCACCACTAGCACTTGAAGACCATGATGAGTTCGATTACCAAGCAGAATGGGATGGGGAATCCTATGTCATCACAGTTAGCGCATTGGATCTGGTTGGTATAGGTGATGAAGATCAGGACTTCAAAGATGATTGGCTCCACATCCTTCCTTTCTGTGTAGATTGCGATAACAACCACTTCGAGGAGGGAGTCAATGGTACTGCTGATTACGAAAATATGAGTGCGTTCTTGGCCGCAAATGAAGATACACGGTTCAGTATATCTGTTATTGGCGGCAGTCTATCCAATTCAACCATGGTTGGCATACACCATCCGACTAATCTCGGAGATGGTAAACTCGATTTCATTCCAATGACAATTCGGGATTATGTGTGGGAGCCACTTGGAATGGCGGTGTTCTGGCAATGGCTCATGCTTGGCTGCCTTGCTGGTGTTCTGATGGGAGGTAGTCAGGGCCTTGCTCGCAGCCTGTTCGGCCAGATGGTCCCTGAGACACGAAGCACAGAATTTTTCGGCTTCTTCGGCTTCTTTGGAAAGGTTGCAGCATTCATGGGGCCGATGGCATATACCACCTTGTCAGTGATGTATGATAGCCGGGTTGCAATCGCAAGTTTGGCCATCTTGATTATCGCCGGCACCGTGATGATGAAGTGGGTTGATGTTGAAGATGGAATTGCAGTGGCAAATGCTGCTGATGAAGCGGCTCGTTCTTCTGAAGATAAATGATTCAAGGCAGAATCCTATCTATGATTAGTGAGATTTCAAAAAGAATCAACATGGGTCCAGCAACCAAGAACATCGAGAGTGGATCTGGTGGAGAAAGCATTGCACCAGCACAGAATCCAGCAAACCAGAGATGTTTGCGATAATTGGTTAGTTCTTGCATAGTTACCAGATTGCCTCGTAGGGCAATTAATGTGATTAGGGGTACTTGGAAACCGATTGCAGCTCCAAGACATAGACCTGCTATGAATCCAATCCATGCGGATAGTTGCCAAGTTGTTGACACTCCAATAGATGCAGCGTCTGCTTGAAGATAATCCAATAGAAGAGGCAGTAGGAAATCAATCACATACCAAATCCCTGCTGCTGCAAGTCCTAGTGAGCACAGAAGTGCGAGAAAAACACTACTAAATGAGGACAATTGAGAAAATTCAACACCTTGGATTTTTGCCTTCAACTCTTCATTTTTTGAAGCAAGAAGTGCTGCTTCAACAATTACAGTAAGAAAGACCAAGGCGACTGCTAAATGGGAAGCTAATCTAAGTTGAATGATGACTATTTCCAACGGTTGTAGTATGACAATGGAAGCCTCATCAGGAATTAGTTGAGTGTTAATCAACCAACTTAGGATATGCCCTGCTGCGGGATATCCTATCATCATCCCTGCGAAGAAAATTAGTGCCCAGCGTTTGATGCGAAGTCGTACAAAATCACCAACTGAAAGCAATAATTCTCCATGCTCACTCTCAAGCAATGATTCAACATCGCGAGCCAATTGCTCCGTTCCATCACCTGCCATTGATATGGCCGAGTAGGGCATCCCCCATCATATTTGAGGGATGTTAGGCAATCTAGGTGTGTTCTGATTCTTCTTGTTAGATGTTGGGATTGAAGGTAGAGCGGGTGCTTTGCGAGCCTTGGTTTGAACTGCTGGTGCAGAAGTACCGCTACTGCTTGGTTTGGTGGAAACAACAGTCGAGGACTTAGATTCCTCTACGGGTCTGCCAAATAGCGTCCACGAATTCATTTCAATATCGAATACTGCGGCTTTGGGTAGGCCAGAAGGACGTCTAGGCATAGATCCAAATTGGGCTTCCTTTCGCTTCAAGTAATTCGGCGATGAATCATCACTAACCATTTCTACAGCAGGAGGGGGAGCTACAGTCTCAACAACAGGAGTTGCTACTGCCTCCACTACGGGAGGTGCTACAGCCTTCACCACAGGAGGTGCTACTGCTTTCACAGTTGGAGGGCTAATTGGTTCCACGGTTTTGGTGGTGGCTTTGACAGTGGGTAACTCTGGAAGAGTTGGCTCATCACTTGAAGAAGTCGGGTCAAACACTAGCACATCGGGTTCATCCTCCACTGCATCTGAGTCATCTAGCCAACCTAGTTCATCATCACCATCAATCGATGTAGTCAGAATACCAGTGCCTGTGAGGTCAAATATGTCATCTTCTTGATCACCAACTTTAGTAGTAAATCTACTGTCAATAGTTGAATCATCGACAGATTCTTGGATTATTTGACCTTTGATTAGTTCATCATCAACACCCATTTCTAAAGCGACTGCAGTCATTTCACCTAATGCATCGGCAATGATTTCTGCAGCAGGTGCTCCTTCTTTTCCAACTATGCTAGAAACAATAGCTGCTGTAGTTGGGTTGACTACACTCAAGCCACCAGGTCTTGACACGGATACCTGTCCAGATTCGAGTTGTGCTTGTTGATCCTCAATACTTTGTTTTTGAGGTCCACTAATTGAGGGACGGGCACGTAGTCCGATAACTGCAATTACAAGAGTTCCAATCATCAGTAGCAACATTGCATATTCTTGGCCAGTTAAGACACCAGCATCTGACCAGAATCCATTATCTTTGTATGGTAAATTGAGGCTTTGACGTAGATATTGCAGAAGATGGAATTTTTCCCCTCTAGCTCCGGTTCCAATGATTCCTGCAGGAAACCAACCAAGGATCCCATTGAGGAGAATACCTAAGAATTGTGAAACTGAAATCAACAGAGCGAACTTACCTATATTGGGAAACCGCCTCTCCACATAACCCCCTCCGGGTATCTTCGATACCCTTCTCCATATTCAAGCCTCGCCTTACTAGAGTACCTCCTCATCATCAAAATTAACTATCAAATGGGGGGAGTTCTGATATGACTTGAGTGGCTCGCAACATTGAGAAGATGACATCGGACACTCCTACAGAACAAGAGCAATTGCTCGATGCCCTCCATCAAAGAGGGGAGCAACTTTCTAACATTCTGAGTAGTATCAATGCTGCAGTCGCAGTTACTGACATCAACGGTTACATAGTTCTCTTGAATGATGTTGCTAGAACAAAACTTGGCCTCATTTATTCTCCTGAATTGACTTTGGCTGGATATGCATCACAGTTTGATTGGCGGGATGGCAAAGGATCTAATTTTACATCGGATAATTTTCCTGTTTCTTCTGTTCTATCAGGGGGTCCAGCAATCCATGAGTTACCAGTGTCAAAAGGAAACGGGGAAGATGCTAGACATTTCCGTCTCTCTGCTACTCCATTGACCTCAAGGGAAGGGGAACTTGTTGGGGCAGTGGTCGTTTTCCATGAAGTTACAGAACTTGTGCGCTTGCAAACTGAATTGCAAGAGATGAATGAGCAACGGCTTGGATTTTATAGCGGAATGAGCCATGAATTGAGGACTCCACTTCAGGGTATTATTGGATATACCGATTTGTTACTTGAAGAGTCGGAAGAAGGCTCTTTTGAGCAAGAGAGCCTAGAAGCAATTCGCTCATCTACAGATCACCTTCTATCAATAGTAACTGACCTTCTAGATCTTTCTAAAATTGTGGCTGGACGTATGGAGTTAAACAAATCTCCAACCCTATTGACACCAATTATCAAAGAGGCATTATCCATGGTGTCTCCGGCTGCTAGAAAGAAGTCAGTCTCACTGAAATCTAACCTAGAGAATCTTGGAATCTTGGAAATCGATGAACGAGCCATTCGACAAGTAATTCTCAATTTAGTCTCAAATGCAATTAAGTACACTGATGAGGGTGGTGAAGTAGTGATTTCAAGTGAGATTACTGATGATATAGCTAGTATATTGGTGCGTGATACGGGTACTGGAATTTCGGAGGGCGATCAAGAATTGATTTTCCGTGAGTTTGTACAAGTGAAGGGTGCCGATGGAAGGCAGCGTGCAGGCACAGGGCTTGGGCTTGCCCTATCCAAACACTTTGTCGATATGCATGGTGGCACCCTAGTTGTAATTTCCAAAGTGGGAGTAGGTTCAACTTTCATCATTAATTTGCCGGTAAATTAGTATTTTTGACTAACGGCGAATGAGGATGGTCAATAGGTCATTATGTTTTAGGACATGGTCAAGTCCAACTCTTTGCCAGTCAAACTTGGCACTTGGGCCCTTGACACGAGCATAGCGGAACTTACGAACGAAGTCTCGATGTAGTGTGGCGCATACATCTCTAACAGTACTTTCTTCTTTGACAATTAGTGGCTCTACTAAGTCGGCCTCTTGGCCTTGAGGCTTGAGGAAGATAGACATAAATCCTAGATTATCATAAATGAAATCCTTCAATTCTTCAATCCCTTCGCCTGTTTTCGCAGAAATTGGTAAAATAGGCCACCCCTCGGGTAATGTAGAATATGTGCGCTCAAGATCTTCAGGAGTTGCAAGATCAATCTTGTTGACAATGACAATTGCCTTTGAGTAGACTCTGTTTTGTGCCATTGAATCCACTAGCATATCTGCAGTAGCGTTTACCCTAAGTGTCACAATTGCGCTAGTGTAGCCAAATGACCTGATGATGTCCTGCATCTCTACATCGGTTAGAATTGTTTGTTCAACGGTAGTCCTTATCTCAATTCCACCCTTGTTCTGGCGGGTGATGAATACTGGTGGTTTTCCTTGGTTAAGTCGCATTCCAGCAATTTCAAGTTCTCTATGAAGTACTTTGAAGTGAGCATCTTGGAATGGGTCTACCACATAGAGTACCATATCACAACTCCTTACCACTCCAAGAATTTCTCGCCCTCTTCCTTTTCCTTCGGCCGCACCCTTAATGAGACCGGGTAGGTCAAGAATCTGTATCTTGGCTCCTCGATGTTCCATTAATCCAGGGATGCAGGTGAGAGTGGTAAATTCATACCCTCCTGCATCGGATTCTGCACCTGTGACTTGGCTAATTAGGGTAGATTTACCTACGCTAGGGAATCCAACGAGTGCTACACTGGCGTCACCAGATTTTTTCACCTCAAATCCTTTTGCTGGGCCACTTGATTTTGCATGCGCTGCAACCTTCTCTTGTTTTGCTTTGAGTGCCGCGATTTTGGCTTTTAATTTCCCAACATGGTGTTCAGTGGCCTTGTTTTTCTGTGTTTTGTCAATCTCTGCTTGAATGGACGCAATCTGCTCATTGATGGTCGCCATTCAGATTCACCCAACTTATCTCAGCCCGATTCAAGGCTGCTCGCAATGTATCGGTCATGCCAATGGTTCTTCAATCCGGCGTTCGCACAGGGCGCAGTATCAGCGATTGATGGGGGGGAATTCTTGATGTGGGCAACGCCTACCCAACAACATGGCAGACCTCTTGGCGATGGCCGTAGATTCATCAATCTGGATGAGTTTGCTCTCCATGCCTGCTTCTGAACTCAAACAAGAGATGGAGGCTAAGGAGTTGAGGGATAAACGCCCTAAATCAGAAGTTTTGCTTGAAAGACGTCACGATGTTGATGTGGAGGCAGAGATTCTTGATTGGTTTGATTCATGCGGGATTGAAGGTGAGAAATCCACTTTGCTAACCTCTTCAGAAATTATGGCAAAAGGCGCAGACATAGAGGCTGTTGCAGAAGGACTCTGGTTACTGGCTGAATGGGCTAGCAGAGGTACCTGGAGATGTATGGAAGGAAGGGGCTTCCTATACCTAGAGCCCTACATTGATGGCGAGTTAGGTGGGGTGGATGAATTGTACAACGATTCAACATGGTTTGCAGCATTTTCCAAATTGAAAGATATGAGTGTTGATGAGTATTCTGAGGCCGTAGTCCTTGATTGGATGGCACGCCGTCAAGATTTGGGTGATACACTAGATCAGAAACAAGACCCCTTGATTCTATCCACTATGCAGAGCCACCAGCGTTTGGCCAAATCACTCCATAGGATGTCTAGAATAATTAACCAAGAGAGTCTAGTTATTCTTTCTCGCCAAGAATGGTCCTCTTACCTTCTCGCTGGTTTCGGTGGGTTCAACATCGGCACCTTACTCTCCTCTACTGTGAAGGGGGCCGAGTCATGAGTGAAGTTGAATGGGGAGACGGAGCTCCAAAAGCCCCGAGTGCTCCAGAGTTTGACCCTGAGCCTGCCCTAGTTGTACTAGGCAGATTCCAGCCATTTCATCGGGGTCACGCCGCATTGATTGACGCTGCAATCGTAGAGGCGAAAGGGGGACTATGCCGAATTGCCATTGGTTCAGCCAACAAAGCCGAGTCTATGGAAAACCCTTGGAATTGGGAGGAAAGGGCAGAAATGATCCGCTGTTGGTTAGATTCTGAGCATCCCGATTCAGATGTAGAAATTGTTGCTATTCCTGACATTAATGACCCACCTAAGTGGGTAAATCATGCTAGTAGATATCACGGCAAACCAGGAGTTCTATTCACTAGCGATGGTCCAACAGTAGAACTCTATCGAAACGCTGGCTGGCCCATCATTGAGGCAGAATTGGAGAATCGGCAATCATGGGAGGGGTGGCGAGTTCGTAGTACTATGAAGATGCTATCAACAGTTTCCGAAAGAGAGGCGGCATTATTGGTGATGCAAGAAAATGTCCCTAATTCAGTCAGTATAATGTTATTTGACAACGGTTGGCTCCATCGTTTGGCTTTCCTAGGTAGGGATTTTGAAGTGGTTGGTTAAGCCTCGCAGGCTTCTCCTGACCACTCATGGGATTCACTGTGTTCAACAAAGTTGAGAACTCTGTTTTCATTTGCATTCAAGTCAGAAATGCCAATCCTTGATTCAGAATGAACCCAAATTACAGCACTTTCATTGTCACATTCAACATGGAATAGCATGTCATCGGGGAAGCGCCATATAAAGGATTGAAAGACCGAGTGGACATAACCTACGTCCAGTGATTCGGTTATGATTTGCGTTCGACTTTGCCCACTAATCCATGCATTTATTTCAGCCATTACTTCTTCTTTGCTGGCATTCACAAGGATACTTTCCTCTCCATTTCCACGATAGGGATTCGGTCCAATGCGGGTACAGTTTTGGGAATCTTCTGGACATTCTGTAGGATATGCCTCAAATTCAAGTGTAGGTGCAGCAACCCAAATACAGAGCAAACCTCCGATATAGAGGGTAACTATTCCAAGAGCAAATACCTGTAATTTTCTAGGAGAACCGTACCAATGCTTCTCTTCAATCACTCATTCCACCGCCGTGACAACGACGCGTGCTGGCCTCAATACTCTGTCGTGCATCATCCAGCCATTCTCCAAAATTTGTACTACAACTCCCAGCGGGAATTCTTCGTTAGGTGGGATTGTTGTGATGGCTTCCATTTGCTTTGGATCGAAAGCCTGACCTTCTATGACCTGGATTTTCTTGCCACCATCAGCAAT
>DASCSU010000027.1:0-16777 GCA_034399495.1 Candidatus Thalassarchaeaceae archaeon | reverse complement strand
CAATGATATTCTCTCAGAAACTGAATTTAAAGTTGATAGACAAAGAGAAGAATTGGAAAATATAATCACTCATATATTTCAGTGCGAGCCGTTTGAGCTATTAGAGCACAAAAACGAAATCTGGTGTTTCTGCTCCCCATACCCGGATTTTAGCACTAACGCATATATCGATGTCCTTCCGGAGGGTTCGACTCTCATAACCCCTCCACCTGATGAAAGGTGGTTAATATTAATGCAGGGATTTGGATTCTCTGAAGAGGAATGAGAATCCCCCGAACTAATCCTTGTGCGTCTACCCTTAGAAATTTGCTGCGGGCGCTTGGATATTATTGAAATGAATAAAGTACTGCGAAGTAAACCAATTACCATGAATGGTAGTAAGTTGATGCTCAACATAGGGGGGCTATGTTTACTCGGAGGACCAATTTTCTACATCTTAGGATTAAATATGAATAAATTCTATTCTGGTGATGTTGCATGGGCTCCAACATTAATGTTGTGGACCATAGCTTTGATCTCAGTAATTATCGGTATTGGCTTAGTGATTGCAGGGCTTCTCATGAAACCAAAAACTGATGACGACACAATGACAGTTGATGATGCGAAGTTAAACTGATTGAATTACTGTTCAAATCCTTGTGGGTCCGTAGAAAAGTATTCAGTAATCCTAGAATTAGGTAACCGTGATGATAAATTGGATAATCACCATAATTGGACTCGTGTTCCTGTTATTGGGGATTGGGACTTTCACGCAGTTTTTTGATTTTTCAATAGGCCAGGCTTGCTTATTTATCCCTCTAGGATTGTTCATGTCCTTAGGCGGAGGATTCTCTTTGGAAAAGGAGTATTCAATAGGTTTTTTTGCGACTTCTACGGAAGAGGAAATGGATGACTCACATAATCCTGATATCAAGGAAGGCATAAATCCCTGGGGTACCGCGGCCACGGTGGTGTTGTCACTTCTGGTTTTTGGCATTTTGTTTTTATTTTGGTTCTTGAACCAATTGGGGGAGGCATTTTCTTGAATCAATTAGGGAGTGCATTTTGATTCAGAAATAGACCCTTGTGGGTCTAAACCCCGTTCAAGTCTCGCCGGCAGAACCGTCGGATTTTTCCCAATCGGGAATTGATGGGTCTTGATTAGCCCACAACACATCATCAATTCTAAGCACAGATACCGCTGCTTCCATTGCTCCTGAAATAGCATTTTTACTGACTGCTAGGGGTTCAATAATTCCAACCTCGTCCATAGCTGCTGTTTGTCCATTCAATATGTTCAATCCCGTCCACGGGCCATTAACTTCCTGTGCTGCATTGAGTCGCAGTAATTCATCCAGTGGAGATAGCCCAGCATTCTCGGATAATATGCGAGGTATTGCTTCGAGTGCTCCAGCAAAGGCCTCAATCGCTAACTGCTCACGTCCTGGGACTGTGGGTGCAAATTTTCGCAGGTGCCGAGCTAATGCCATTTGTGTGGCGCCGCCACCAGGTAACACGCGAGGTTCACGTACCAATCCACATGCAACACCTATGGCATCGTCAAAGCCGCGAGCCACTTCATCCATTCTTGTCTTACTTGTGCCCCGAACTACCAGAGTTAAACCAGCACTTGAAGCACCAACGAGTTTCATGTATGTGACTCCACCCCATTTTTCACTTGTTAGTGAGGTGAACTTGCCCAAATCCTCTGATCTCGCAAGCATTGGTTCGTGCACAATAGTGGAGCCCGTGGTTCGTGCTAGAAGTTCAAGGTCAGGCTTTTCGATTCTACGATAACAGGTGATTCCTGCTTTCAATAACATCCCTCGAGCATCATCATCAATTCCATCGCGTACGCATAATAAGTTACAACCAGTTGTAGCAATGGCATCGACTCGGTTTTGTATGTCTCTAAGTTCTTGTGCGTTTAGTGCTGCTATCATTCCTGTATCAGTAACCTTCAGATTAATGTCAATATCTGGTTTTCTCCTACTGATTCCACCATCAAGGATTAGGATTGAACCACCCTTTGGATACATTTTCATTTCAGAATGAAGCCTGTCTTTTGCTAGTACTAAACCAGAAATCAACTCGCTTTCAACACTAGGGCGGCCCATGTCATGAATTTTCTTCACAAGGGTAGCATCAGCATCTATTCTCCCATCAACCTGGTGGGTCAAAGATGTCGCAGCCTTAACTGCTAATTTGCTGAGATGTTCACGTACTCCTTCATCAGATTTCCCTGAAAGCGAGGTCATTACTGATTTGAGGGAGTCTTCCTCAGTGGCTTCTTTTGATAGATTGGATAGTTCTTTCATAATTTCACTATTTGCAAGCCTATAACCTCGTCCTACTAATCCAGGGTGAACTCCTATGTCAATTAATTCTAGGGCATTTTGTAGAAGTTCTGCAGTAAGAATCACTGTAGTAGTAGTCCCATCCCCTGCTTGCCGATCCTGTGCGCTTGATTGTGCAATCAACATCTTTGCAGTAGGGTGCTCTACCTGTGCATTTTCAAGAACTGTAACTCCATCGTTTGTGACGGTCGCATGGTTATCTCCGCCACTAACCAACATCTTATCGAGTCCCTTTGGCCCTAGGGTGCTTCTTACAGCACCTGCAAGTGCAGTGGCTGCAGCAACATTGTTGCGCAGTGCGCTTCGGCCTTGAGTACGCTGGGTATCATTCAATAGCGACTCATGCTCTTGTGTGACCATCATGCTGTGCGAACCGCAGGGCCGTCTTAAGTCCAATGGATTATTGCGGAAATTGATTACTTCACTTACACTTCAAACTAATATTTTCAATTTTATCTCGTAGGGGGGGGGACAAGGGTTCATATATGTCCACTAAGTCGCACTATACAACCTCGAGTTGATAAGTGGGATTTTGGCATGTCAGAAAAGAAATTTACTCCAAGTGGGGATGACTGGGAAGAACAACTCATAGAGCAACTCACAAAGATGTTTCAGGACATGGGGATGCCCATTGATACTAACACCCTTCGTACTATGATGAAGCAAATTCAAAGCCAGTTTGATGATATGGGAATTGATCCCGAGAAAATGGCTGAAGGCAAGGTTGAATTGAATCTTGAAGCAACTATGAATGATCTCGCTAAGATGATGGGGGGCAATTTTCCTCAAAAGAAACCCGTTGAAGTGGAGATTGAAACTAGTGAAGAGGCTGAAGAATCTGATATCGTCGCTGTAAATGAAGATGATATTTACATCAATGATGATTCGATGATGTTGACAATTGATTGTAGTAGGATTTCTGATATTGATGATTCTGGCAATGGTGTTGAAATCACCCTAACAAGTGACAACAGTGTGTTGAGTTTGATGGTAGAAGGGCGCCCTCGCCCCGTCAAGAAATATGACCTTGGGAGGGTTGTGGAAAATATTGAGGAATGGAGTATCAATAATGGAATATTAGATATGACTTTGAAAATATAAAGGAAGTGAAATAATGGCAAGAAAACCAGTAATAGGAATTGATTTAGGAACAACTAACAGTTGTGTAGCTACGATTGAAGGCGGCGAAGCAATTGTGATTGCTAACGCAGAAGGTGCCCGCACCACGCCGAGTGTTGTGGCTTTTGCACAAGATGGTGAGAGATTAGTGGGCGTGACTGCAAAACGTCAAGCAGTGACCAACTCGGAAAGGACAATCCTTTCTGTTAAGAGAGAGATGGGTACTAACTGGACGAAGGGAATTGACGACGCGAAATACACCCCTCAAGAAATTTCTGCATTCATTCTTCAGAAGATGAAAGCAGATGCTGAGGATTACCTAGGCCAAGAAGTGAAGCAAGCAGTGATTACTTGTCCTGCATACTTTACTGATGCACAGCGTAAGGCGACCAAAGATGCTGGTAGAATTGCAGGACTTGAAGTATTGAGAATCATCAACGAACCTACTGCTGCTGCGCTTGCTTTTGGTGTTGACAAAGACGATGACCAAACAATACTCGTCTATGATTTGGGTGGTGGGACTTTCGATGTTTCAGTTCTAGATATCTATCAAATCGATGGGCAACCTCAGATTGAAGTTAAAGCGACTGCTGGTAATAATAGACTCGGCGGTGACGACTTTGATGAAGAAATCATTAATTGGGCAGTTGCCGAATTCAAGAAATCTAGTGGAGTAGATCTCTCAAAGGATTTGCAAGCAATGAGCCGACTAAAGGAGGCCGCTGAGAAGGCAAAAATCGAACTTTCAGGCACAAGTCAGGCACAACTCAACCTCCCATTCATCACTATGGTGGATGGACAACCAACTCATCTTGACCTCTCACTATCACGTGCTAAGTTCGAGGACTTGATTAGCGATCTCGTTGAAAAATCCATGAAGCCCACGCGGCAAGCAGTCAAGGATGCTGGAATAACAGCTTCAGAAATAGACAAGGTTCTACTAATTGGTGGTTCTACAAGAGTTCCTGCAGTGCAAGAAGCTATTGAGAAGGAACTTGGAAATAAGACTCACAAAGGAATCAATCCTGATGAAGCAGTTGCTCTTGGTGCTGCTTTGCAAGCAGGAATTATTGTTGGCGATGACGCTGTAACTGATGTTCTACTGCTTGATGTCACACCACTCAGCCTTGGAATTGAAACGCTTGGGGGAGTAACTACTTCTATGATTGAGCGCAATACTACTATTCCAACACGCCGCTCTGAAACCTTCTCAACTGCTAGTGATAATCAGCCTGCTGTCGAGATACATGTTCTCCAGGGTGAGCGTGAATTTGCTCGTGACAACGTTACTCTTGGGCGCTTCTTCCTTGAAGGAATACCTGCGGCTCCCCGCGGTATGCCTCAGATTGAGGTTGCCTTCGATATAGATGCCAATGGAATTGTCAGCGTATCTGCAAAGGATTTGGGGACTGGAAAGGAACAATCGATTAGAATCCAATCTGCTACATCTCTCAGTGAAGATGAAATCCAGCAAAAGATTACTGATGCCGAGAAATTTGCTGAGGAAGATGGTTTGAGAAAGGCAAAGGTGGATCTTAGAAATCAAGCTGACAGTATCATTTACCAGACTCGAAGAACGCTCAAAGAGGCAGAAGACAAAATTGGCGATGAAGATGCAAAACCAGTTGAAGAAAAATTATCTGAACTTGAAGATTTGATAATGGATGATGGGAAACCAAAGGACATCGAAGATATAGATGAAGATGAAATCCAATCTAAAGTCAAAGAACTTGAGGAGTCTATGCATGCAATCTCAGCGAAATTGTATGAGGCGGCTTCAGCTCAAATGGAATCTGAGCAAGCGGCTGAAGAAGTTGATGCCGATGGCAACGAAGTGGTTGATGCTGATTTCGAAGTCGTTGATGAAGAAGAGAACTGATTCAATTTGTGAATAGAGTTTTCATTCATGCGTACGCATATAGTGTGCTGCTGTAGATTCTTCCCGGCTTAGGCCCGGAACGCGCTTCAATGCAGAAGCGCTCTTCCAACGGTTCTCAAATTTACCCGATGTCCAATCTTCCAAGAACATAGGTCGGATGTAAGATGTGCGACATACTGCACGTGTGTTTCCAAGATCGCCTGCTACGGAATCAATTACAGCCAACATAGTTGCTAAGCGTTCAGGTTCAGATTGGCCTTGTAATTTACCTGCTTCTGCAAGTTTTGACAATCCTTCTGGTCGTCTTAATTGAGTGCCTCGCCAAATGATGATTGGTTCTTCTTCAGTATCTTCAACTCTTGCCATCTCCTTTTTTGTCAGTTTGGGTATTTTTGCAATAAGATTTTCACTTGCCGTTGCAACCAGTGCAAGTCTTGCACCAGTCTTCCATGAAGCGCTCCAAGTACGGAATGCTTTGGCGGTGTATCTCACCTCAAGGGCCTCCTCGATGTAATTATTGATGTGCTCTGCTTTTACATCGTAATCGTTACCATGGTCGTCTATGTATCTGAATAAATCTTGAGATTTTTTCTTTCCTCCAACTTTCCCTGAGGCTTCTATCATGCTAGCCATTTCATCATCTTCGATAAGTAATCTCCATTGCTTTCCTGATTTCCCAGTGAAGTTGAGGACGGCGTCTATTTTACCCTCTGCCCCCTCTCCTTTGATATATTTCACATGTCCTTCTTTCAAGGTAGTCAACCCATATGATTCATTCTGTTTTGCATACTCATCCGAGCCAATGCGAATATGAAATATATCCATGAGTTTGATTACTATAGAAACAGATTTCACAAGTGGCATGCCTGTCAATGCAAGATCACCCTCTACTCTGTCTCTTAGCCTAGGCAACATCATTGCAAATTCATCTATATTGGCAAATTTCAAATCAGCTTTGATTGCGTTCCAATCTGGATGGTATCTATATTGTAAACGACCTTTTGCATCCTTGCCAGTGGCTTGGATGTGTCCTCTATCATCAATACAGAACCATACATCAGTCCACGCGGGTGGCACTGATAAGGAGTTGAGGCTGCTAATTCTCTGCTCGTCTATGACTGGTTCACCATTCGGTAATTTGTATTCAAAAGAAATAATCGTGACCTCACCCTCTTCATTAGGGGGTGATTCAATCTTCAAACGAGTAATTCCTGGTTCAGTCCTTTCACTGATATTCAATCCAGCCAGTTTTGCAGCAGTGGTTGAATCGGTCTCCATTTCAATTCCTCTGGATATGAGAACTTAGTGTATTAAATTACATAATACTCATTCGTCATTGATTAGGCGAACAAGTGTTCGTACATGAACCCCTGTAGCACCATGAGCGACAGTAGCATTTGTCGAAGTCCCCCAACCAGTTCCTGCAATGTCTATATGGGCCCAAGGATATTGTTTTTTGTCATCTCCTTCGCCCTGTTCGGGAACAAATTGTTTGAGGAACGCTGCAGCGGAATTAGAGCCACCGTAACGCTCTCCAAGGTTCTTGACATCTGCAATCTTTGAACCGGTAACCTGCTTCTCAAATGCTGGGAGTAGTGGCATTGGCCAAGCCAATTCACCACTATCAGATGCAACTTTTCGGATTCTTTCAAGGAGTTCATCATCATTAGACCAAAGGCCAGAAGCTTCGTGGCCAAGTGCTATAACGCAAGCGCCAGTAAGTGTTGCAAGATCGATAATATATTCTGGATTAAATTCTCCAGCCTTCCATAATCCATCAGCAAGAACAAGCCTTCCTTCAGCATCTGTGTTGAGCACTTCAACGGTCTTTCCAGAGTAGGTGTCTATTACATCACCAGGTCTGTATGCTGTAGAACTAGGTGTGTTTTCTGCCATGCATGAAATGCCCATCATGTGGCCCTTGTGATTTACTCCGTGGAGTGCCACCATTAGACCAAATACTGTAGCGGAGCCATGCATATCGAACTTCATTTCATCCATCCCGGCTCCAGGTTTTAATGAGATTCCCCCGGTGTCAAAGGTGATTCCCTTACCTATGATAATCGGGCACGGTCCATCTTTTGCCTTGGCATTAAGTTCCCATATTACCATGCACGGCTTATGCTCACTTCCCTTACCTACATTGATTAGGCCACCCATTTTGTTTTCCTGTAGGTCATCCCAATCAAGAACAGTTACTGACAGGTTCCCCTTGCCTTTAGCAAATGCTTGGGCGCGAGATGCGTATTCCATTGGGTACAATACGTTGGCAGGTTCATTGCCTAAATCTCTAGCAATGTGTACTCCTGTTGTAATTGCGGCTGCCCGATTGCACCCCGCTGTCAACTGCTCTTGATGTCTAGCAGATGCTTGGAAGGTGACATTGTATGGCGTATCATCATCGTCATCATCTTCATCTTTTGACATATATTTGTCAAATTTATAGTCTCTGAGCATCATCCCTTCAGCGAAGGCAATCATCTGATTTGATTTCCATCCCGATGTGAAACGAACTGCAAGATTCTTCCCATGTGTTTTCCCTAAGCCTGCCACAATTTTTGCTCCAGCATCACGTGCGTTATTTTCCTTCAAGCCATCAGATTTGCCCATTCCGAGTAAGATGACTTTGCATTCGCTATCCCATAGTGACAATGTCTTGCCGGCCTTTCCATCAAAATCCTCGCTTGCAAAAGCCCCTTTGACTTGAGATTGGGCGTTACGGCTTAATCCCACTAGCGCTCGATTTGGTGGTTTATTGGTACCTTCAAAAAGAGGTAATATCAATGTGTCTGCAATTGTTCCTATAATGGCTACTTGGTGTTCCATAGGCCCTCGCATTGGGTTGACCTATTCAAAGGTGAGTATTCTAAAAGTGCCCTGAAATGATTATTTTTCTAGCGCAGATTCCTTTTCATAGACTAAATTGTTGCTTTTACGACCTTCTACGACAAGTACTGCACCTAATGCAGAAATCATTGAAATTGTTATTCCAGGGGCATAAAGGAACCCATTTCCTTTTCCTTCTATGATGTTGATGTTCTCATCCCATACTGAATCATGAACCCAAATAGCAGAATCAATTACTCTCTTCTGATAGTGTAATTCCCAACTGCCGCCATCAACCAATTGTAAATCCCCGGCTGTAAAAGTAATACTGCTGGAATTACTGGCATTTACACTGAAGTTTCCTGGTGAATGCCACAATACTTCACCCTCTGAATTTAGATAATGTAAAGTGGCATTTGCTGTGGAGGCGTGACCAAGATTGTTGACGGAGAAAGAGACCTCATGGCCAGGTGTTACTTCCATACTAGTTACATTCAATCTTGCTCTCCAATACCACACATTGGAGATTAAATAACGCATCACTTCCAACTCAACAGATAAACGATCAGAAAGTGACTGTACAGTTCCTAACAGAAATTGCTCATCATCTGTCTCAAAGGTGAAGGTAGGATAACCCATCACTCCATATCCGTAATCTCGACTGGTTCCATGTGTTGGGTAAATGCCAGCATTGGCATTTCTAACTGGCAAATCCGCATCGATTGTCTCGTGAATGGTGTCACGAATGTGCTCAAAAAGTTCCCAATCTGAAGGCATTTCTCCTGTGAAGCCCCAAGGATATGCAAGGATCCAAGTGCCTGTGTGCATAGTCACATAGAGATCTGCTTCTACAGCCCACTCAGCCATATAGTCAGCATTGTTTCGTGTCTCTGGTTCACTGAACGGCCCATCTCCACTAGCAGTCTCTTCTTCGGTCCAATGATGGTCATAGTTGCGGTTTAGGTCTACTTGATTCACATTCCATCTAGAATCAAGATCATTTCCATCTGCATTTAGTAGAATCATGATGTATAATTCCGTATTCTGTAATACCTCAATAGCTTCAGCATCCCCATCTGCCCAACCTTCAACATAGAATTCTGCTACTAGGAATGCCAATTCAGTTCCAAGATGTTCATTGCCATGGTGGCCGCCATCAATGTACACTTTCTCTTTGGGTGTGCCATCGCTTTTGTTTTCTAGCGACCAGTCTGAAATTTGTACAACCCACTGTTGTCTGCCAAGTATGGTTGTACCAGCCGTAGTCAAGTGTACAATTTCAGGATAATCTCCTTCCCATGATTGTAAATCATAGGTTAGAGAAGAGTATGAATGGTACCAATGCTCCTGTGTGACTCCGGGCTGTTGTGCAGTTACTGTTGGCACACTACTGACTAGCAGAGCGGCAAATAGCAACAGTGTGGTGATGGCTCGCACGAAGTGGGCTGATGGCTAGATGATTTGAGACTTAGCATTAGACGGGAGTAGTCGCAATAGTGGTTTAGATCAAAGTGAAGCTAGGTGTGCGGCGATGATTTTAGTTGCTAACATCGCTGCTGTAAACTGGGTCAAATTATTTTCACTACCAGGTACTATTTCCACTACATCGGCACCAATAACTTCAGCACCGGCTGCTGAAAATAGGGATTCTATCACCTCGACTGCTTGCCAGTATGCTAGTCCACCAGGGACCGGTGTACCAGTATCTGGAACTAATGAGCCATCTAAACCATCGATATCTAATGTGAGCCACACAGGTCCCTTGATATTAGAAATCTCAGCGAGTAATGCATTCCACACCTTTTCGCCTCCACATGGGGTAATGAAGTCACGAGCAAACCATGTGCTAACCCGTTCATCATTTGTGATGAAATTCTCTTCTTCCCGCGAAAAGGCCCGAACTCCAATTTGAATTAGGCCACCCACGCCTTCGTCAAGTGCCCGGCGAGCAGCACAGGCGTGGCTGTAGTTGTCTCCATCCAACTCATCTCTCAAATCAGCGTGGGCATCAATCTGTACTAGAGTTAGTTTACCTAAATCACCCCCCAAGGTGGGGTGTTGAGAAAGTGCTCGCATCTGTGCTGGGAGTGAGCCATGTTCACCTCCAAGAACTACAGGAAATGCTTCACCAGTGAACCACTCTTTGAGGTATTGTTCAATACCATCTAGTTGTTCTTCAAGGGTTGCTCCTTCTCCATCCCATGGCTGGGCGGTGACGATTGAATAGCCAGCGGGCAAATCATCGTCAAGAAGTGAATCATAGAGTTCTACCTGTCCTGATGCCTCGATACAAGCAGCTGGTCCATTTGCAGTACCTTGGCCGTAAGAGGTGGTCAATTCGTAAGGGAGTGAAAGGACGACAATATCGGTATCTCCTTCTCTTGGCGCTAAGCCAAGAAAGTGACCTTCGCTGAACTCCTCTGCCATCTCTCTCAAAACCTTGCTCTCATGGTTTGGCTTTATGACTTATTGGAGGTAAAGCGTACATGCTTAATACTTAATTTGGAATTATTAGACCGGATTGTTGATATATTGCGGTGTACAAATAGAAGGTGTACCCGAGGAAGTTCACATTCGTGACTCGCTTAGGTATGGGGGAGAGCAAATGGGAATGACAATGGCGGGTTTGACTGCGGCAATTCAAAGGCATATTGACAAAGAAATGGAGAAGAACGTTGCTGAGAGCATGGCAGAGCATGCTCTAGGCTTCTTTGGCTACTATGATCGAATCATTGACAATGCTCTAGAACCTACTGATAGAAACTTATTCTATATTTTTCAGGATTACAATCTTCTGACTACCGAGTCTGAGGAGACTACCCTATGGGATGGAAGAGAATGGCGTATTCATTATTGGAAGTTCAAAGCAGAACTGGCTCAGAAGGCAAAGGGCTATCTTGAGGAAGATGATGATGAGGAAGAAAGTCCAGAATTCAATATTTATGATGATTTAGCTCAAGATATCTGGAATCGCAGTGACGATGGATACGAAGAGCCACTCTTCTGAACACCATTCATTCACCTCGGGCAGTTAACCACTTTGTGAACTGCAAGGGTTAGGATTCATTAGGGAACGGGCCAAAGGAATCTACATGCATAGAGTTGCACCGCGTTGGCCCGCGACTACATTGTTGTTGATTTTCCTCACTTCAATGGCTCTACCATTGACTATGGCAGATGGGCCCACATATCCAACAATTTTAGTCGATTGGCTAGACCATGATGATGATGGTAATGCAGATCATTCTTACATTGTCGTCTTCAATACTACTACCAATGCTGCAGATTTCTATGTCAAGGTCACTCATTTTATGGTGAATGGTACTGAAGTGGGGTCCTGGAATTTCACTTGGGATGATGCTAACTTGACAATTTCACCAATCAATCTAACAAGCCATCGAATTACTGTACCTTCTAATCTTTCATTTGGTGATGAGATAGTAATTACTGCTTACGACAGCACAAATCACCAACTTCTTGCCTCGAGAATAGTTCAAGCTACCGTTTGGAACCAACCCTTAGAGGATCATGAAATAACCGTCACAACTGATTGGACTTTACGACATCTGATGGAAAACGAGACTACGAATGAATATCTTCTTGATTTTGCAGGCCAAGGTTGGCAAGAGAGAAGTAATGGCGTGTTGATTCACGATGAGTTAGGTAGTGGCAATCTAACCATTGACGAAACAGATGAAGATGGTGCTAACATTTACCTTGTTCTAAACTTGAATAAAATTTGGTTGAATGAAACCATGGAGGGCTCTGAATTAACTAGCCAAATCTTTGAGATGGCAGGCACGGGTAACATGACTGTTAGTAGTGAAGATGAAGGTGAAAACACAATCATTCAAGCTTCAGTAGTTGATTCATACATCCTTCGCTCGATGGTTGATGGTATCATTGAAGAGCAGATGCGCCTTGAAGCAAATGGCAATCTCAACATTTCATCTGTTAGCCCTGATGCTGAGATGTATATCGATGGGGAAGTATCACTTCTCCTTGTCGAAATGCATGACATAGATGGTGTCAGAGTCTTAGATCACACACAGTTTGAGGCCACTGCAGAGATGGAAATGGAATCCAATGGAAGTTATATTTACATTGATTTAGAACAGTTGTATAATATTGATAGAGAAGAAAATGGAGTTATGGTATTGCAACATTCCAAATTCCTTGGTGACGGAACCTTCTACTTCTCTGATACTAATGACGACAATGGTTCAATCGTTATTGATGGCGACGTTCTGATATTTCATCAAGAGAGCGTTAACGGCTCTAAAACAGCAGACTCAATACACATTGATGCGGATATTACAGGAGCCACAACTGGCGAATTTGGTTTGCTAAGACGAATCGATGGCACAGGTCAAACAGCTAACTCCACTGGTGCAATGTGGGATGTAAATAGAATCCATGAAGAAAATTGGTTCAATCTTACAGGGGGGGGCCTACTTGATGGGTTAGGTCCAAGCCAATACTATAACGAAACATGGGACCATGAGGTGGTTTACGATAACTACACCAACCGAACAATCTACTTCAATTGGTATGAACAGAGTGATGATCCAAGCCAAGGTGAAGAATGGCCAGAGGGGTCACCTATCCCTATGGAAGAGGAAAACCAAACAACTGATGAATCTGGATTGGGAGACGTTGACATCAGCAGAGAAAGTGGTTTAGCTCCATCTGAATTACTGGTTGGCGATAATCTTGGACTTTATTCTGGAGACATAATGGATCTAGAATTAACTGCCCACTCCTATCAGTCATATACTCGCGATGGACACACCATGCAAGTCACCTCTTGGTCTGGCTCATACCTTAGTGAAGCTAGTACTGCTAATGGATTAGTCATCAATGAAGGTATTCTTGCGGGACTTATCGCTGAAGTATCACGTGAAGTCTACATCGATTTGAATACCACTGAAGATGCCTGGTTCTGGGAGAACCAATCGCTTGAGAGAGTTCTTTCACCTAACATTGTGACAGCAGGAGAGAATACCCCTCCATCAATTATTGATGTGCGTTTGCATGAAGGCAGAGTAGTCAACGAAGGTGGAAATTTAGTTCACATTGAAGTGGAAATTGAAGACCCAGATTGGAACCTTCGAAATGTAACGGTTGACCTTGCAACTCTAGGGCTTGGAATTATTGAACTCAACGATATTGGACAAGATGGAGATATTATCGTACATGATGACAACTTTACAGGCTCGTTTACTTACTTTGGGATCGAAGCAGGCAATCTTTCAATTGGGATTGACGCGGTAGATGCTTGGACAACTAACAGTAGTAGTAGAACAATTGAAGTTGCACATCGTGCACCTAGGTTGGTTGATTTCACTATGAGTTCAAATAGTGTGCAGAGAGGAAACAATCTCACAGTTTCTGCCAAACCATTCGATGCTTTGGGAGTTGCCAACGTAGCAATAGATTTGCGAGGGGAGGGTGGCGAATTATTCAACCTCAGTGAAGATGGTGGTGGCGTTTGGAGTGGCGTGATTGACATCCCTGCTGCATTGAGCCCTGGTGGCATATACTTGCCAGTTAGACTTGAGGATACAGGAGGCAGTTTGGCAACCGTCACCCATCTAAACATTCCAAGTGCTGTAGTGGGGGTTGGAGGTGATGCGTGGGATGCACCGACCTCAAGAATTTCCGAATTACAAATACTGAATAGTGGCCCGGAAATATCAGATTTCATCATTCTCAAAGATGGAAATGTGGTATCGTCAATTATTGTGCCAGATGTAGGTGATGGGGCAAGTATCTATGTTTTGACCGTGAATGCTACTGATCATGATGTAATCACTGTCGTTCAAGGAAGACTTGGGATGCTAGCTCCAGTTGGCCAGGATACAACTTGGCAAACAATGCGAGATGATGGCCAAGGAGGCGATGCTGTTGCAGGAGATAGCGTATACAGCATCGAGGTAACAGTTCGTGAAGGTTTGCCTACTGATACAATAGAACTAGATTTCCGTGGTGTTGATGTCTATCTAGCCGCTACAGAACCTGTACTGGTTGTGGATGTAGAGCTAACAGATGAAAATATAGATCCACTAACTGACCCAACTGAGGCTTTGAAGGGTTGGGGCTCCACCATGTTGGTTATTTTCATCTTACTCGGAATTGTGATGGTTGGTGCAGGTGTTGCGATTGTTATTATGTTGCGTAGGGGTGGTTCACTAGATGAACAACTGGGCCTAACTAATAACATGAGGTAACTCATTAGTTGCCAATAATTGTGCATCATTAATCAAGGGTCGTAGAAAGGTAGTAGATATGCGAGTATTGTTTGTTTGTGTGGGAAACACTTGTCGTAGTCAAATGGCTGAAGGCTGGGCGAAGTATCTTGGGCTTGAAGCAGAATCAGCAGGTACTTCAGCTCATGAATCAGTTGTTGCACCTAATGCTGTGACTGTGATGGCCGAGAAAGGAATAGATATCGGCGAACAGTATCCTAAAACTATTGATGAAGTAGATATTGATTCATTTGATGTCATTTTCAGTATGGGGTGCGGAGTATCTTGTCCAAATATTACACTAAACGGTGATTGGAAAATTTCTGACCCTTGGGGCGATGATGTAGAAAAATATAGAGAAACAAGGGATGAGATTGAGACTCGCGTTAGGGAACTTCTCTAAGTTATTCTTCAGAATCATCTGGCATTTCGCCAATTCCTTCTAATACAATTCGGATTGAAGAAAGTACTCGGGTTGAGCCATCCACCTCAATTTCTTCAGTGCTAATTTCCACTCCTTTGTTAACCATCTCTTCAGGCAACATCCCTGCAATTTTACCATTACGTCGTCGGCAAATTTCAGCAGTGTCAATTGCCGTTCTCATTGAATTTCCTCTAGCAATTATTTCTACTTCTCGATCGCCGTCTTGCATCGCTCTCAATACTGCTGCAACATAAGCATGGACTGGCTTTCTGCCGACAAATATGGTTCTCATTCTAACTACCCCTTTAGATAGCGGAGGGGGGTATATGACTTGAAGGAATTGCTAGTTCTGATAAACAACAAAGTGCTGAATATCGGTAATCGTTTATACTAATATGGCTTGGCCGTGACTGCTGCGAGCGTAGTGTAGTGGTTATCACCGGGCGTTGCCAACGCCTGAACCCGAGTTCAAATCTCGGCGCTCGCACTTAATTTCCCTTCAGTTATCTGAAAAGATTTCAACTTTCATTAGGTGAAAAATGCTTGAATTAGAGTTCAAATCCGGCGTCTGAGTTTTTCCATCATCCCATCAGCTTCTCCAAGTTTAGCAAGGCAGGTGTCAATATCTCCCTTCTGATGAGCATCAGATGCTTCACCTACGACTGCCTCACAACTATTCCTCTCTGTATCTCTGACTTTGATTCCCGCAGCTTCTAATTTATCGCGCAACCCTCTCCATTCATTTTGTAGAAATGTTAGTAATTCACCTGCTTCAGTACTTGCTGCTCCTTCAGAGTCCAGTTCGTTTGTAATTTGCTCAAGTAACATAGCAGCGTGCGACCACAATTTCTTCTTGCGCGCTTTATCTACCTCTTTGAGTCGTTTATCCCAATCTTCTGAGTTGGCCCAGTCTGCCCAACGAGCGATCAGTTTCTTCCGTTGCCGCCATGCTTTTTGCACTTCGACCATTGCCTCAGCCTCGCGAGTCACCTCTCTGTGAACAGAATCTGCTAATCCACGCGCTAGAGAATAATCTCCGCTTGAGAAAGCTTTGTCGGCTTTTTCCAATCTTGCCGCAAAATCCACTTCATCTATCCCAGAAGCGGCTTCCACTGCACGCTTTGCTTCGTTGAGAGTTTCTGCAGCCACATCTCCAGCACTAGCAAGATTTTCAACATGTTCTGGCACAGCGCTGGCTAGTCCAGCAGCTTCAGCAGGTGCTTCACGTAGAAGTGCCTCTTCAGCATCTTCAACCGCTCTCTTTAAGGGTTCATATTGTAATCCATCACACCCAGAAAGTGCTCTTTTGGCGTCTGAAATGGAATTTTCTGCTTCGGTCCAAAATTCAATAATTTCACTAGCATGTTTCTTTGCTTTGCGAAACAACATCTCAGCCTCTCTTAGTGAACCCAGTTCCATCTCGCGGTCGCCTTGTAATAGAATTCGCTTTGCTCGCTTTGCAGTGGGTGCAATGTCGTCAGCTTTTTCTACGGCATCAGCAGCATCAATACGAATGTCTGTAATATCGCTTGACATTGCCAGTGTTCTCTCAATATCATCTAAGGCTATGTTTAGGATAGTCATTCCTTCTTTAGGGTCAACATATCCCACTTCACTAGCATTCTGCAATAGTGAGGCGGCTTGATCAACTTGAATCCCCTCTGCTCGTAATTCAAGTATTCTAATCTCTATTTTCTCCCTTAATACCTTGAATTTTTTGCGTGCTGCTTTATCCGGATCTTTTCCAATAGTGTCAAAAATTGCAACAACAAAAGCCAGTAGACAGATTATAGCAGAGGTGAACATCACTACTCCTTCTTGTGGATTAGAAAGAAATAGCGCTGTGGCAGAAGTGGCCCCTAGAAGTTGTACTAGGCCGCGGAAACGAACTGCTTGTAGTGAACCGGTCAGCACTCCTGATGTGAAATAGTAACTAGTGACTCCA
>DASCSU010000026.1:0-16993 GCA_034399495.1 Candidatus Thalassarchaeaceae archaeon | reverse complement strand
TCAATAATTTCATTTGGCTCAGAAGTCCATTCAATAGTGGTGCGCCATGCTAATGGATTTGTCGGCGACCAATCGAAGGACACCGCATCTAGAATTGGAGCAAGGCGGTCAACTATGGTGACGATAGCATCCGTGGTTATTAGCGCACCATCCTCATCCATTTCTGAATGAATAGTATCTACTAATTTAACCTCAAGATCCCACACCCCGAAATTGTATCGAGTGATTTCCCATATACCTGTATAACTCATTGTGGAATTATCCCATTCGAGTGGGACTGTGATTACTGTACTACTTTCTCGCCGGCTCAACTCAACTGAAGCATTTAGTTCTGAACGATTGATAATCTCCTTTACAGTCATAGTGATTGCCTCATCATGACGCCAGGTACCAGTTGAAACACTTCCCGAAATAGGTCCGCTATTACTGCTCATGATGAAATCAGATACCACTGGTGGACCAGGAAGAATACTGACCTGCAATGATGGAGCGGGATTAGCCATATTTCCAACTTCGTCTTGCATATCACAAGAGAAAACAACGAAAATCTCCGACGCTGAACTGCCAAACTGGGTTGAATCGTACTGTAACTCATACGCTTGGTTCTGCTCATCCCATTGCATCTGGTCTTGAGTCCCTGAATTTGGAGAAGCCCCCGCTAACACTAGTTGGCAGAGAATAGTGAGGTTTGACTGACCAATTTGTTCAGTAACCAAGAAGGTCATCATATCACCATATTGAGCTACATTAGTCTCTGTACCATCGACTTCCATCTTGACTTCATTCAGACGGGGAGGTATATCATCAATAGAACTCACAATGAGGTTGTCTAGGATGATTGAAAAATCTAGAACTGTGCTATAACCAGTAGCCATCAAAGGGAAATCTTGCCTGCAGCCCTGCACAGAATACCAATCAGTACATTCGGCCAGTACCATTGCCTCAATTCCTGCTACAAATTCACCGCCACCTCCTACGCGATGAGTAAAGTTCCACGGCAGACTCAGGTGGCTAAACGTGGGATTGGGCAACTCTGATGTCCAATTCAATACTAGCCAGCCCCATTCTAATCCAGATAAATCTGTGCTGCCAGAAGTCGGCCAAGCAGCATTAAGTGACTGAGTTGGAAGTTCGATTTCATAGGAATCAACGTGGTTGTCAACTGAAACAAGTTGTGCCCTACCAACGCTTAATGTCACCGTATTCTGATGACCAGTCCCCTGAGACAAAAGGTGTATCCAACCATTTTGTGGAGTTGCATTGAGGGGTACGGAAATCTCAATAGCCCCAGTATATACATCCCCCGGTTGGGGAGTAGGCCCGTTAGAAATGAGGAAATCTGTGCTATGAAACAACACCACACTATTGCCCATAGGGTCCTGTCCATTTGCATCTCCTGCCCTCCAATCATTAGTTGCTGGTGTGTTATTTGTGATTGAAAATGAAAGCGGTATACCAGGAGTATAATCTGAACCTAAAGCCACCCACTGCCATTTAGAGTAAGATAAACCAGAAATGATTGGTGTTGAAAAATTCAAATTAGTACTTAGATTGAAGCGAGTTTGGAAATAACGCAATCGATCAGTCGATTGTCTAGTTAGGCTGAGTTGCTGCCAATCACTCCAAGTAACATTGTCTAGAGTAGTGCGGAATTCGCCACTGACACTTGTACCAGTAGGAATGATACTGTTTACACTGATAATGAGCCCTTCAACGATTCCACCTACATCATGTGTAGCACTTGTGAAAGTTCCGTTAGGGGCGTGTGAAGAGCCAGACCAACCAACAAATGATGTCGATACCTGTGATACTCCAGTTGAACCTGTAGTACCACCTCTGCCAGCTCTACCGCTACCATAGGGCAATCCTCCAGCCCCTGCAGTGCCTCCTGCGACTGAAATCCTACCATTACCATGCATGCCATTTGTGGTGGTTGTGATGTTCACAGAGCCCCCGCCGCCGCCACCGCCGCCGTGACCACCATCGTACATCAACAGACCAATTGGCATTTGACGAACTCCATTTGACCCATCGCCGCCATCACCACCTCTCGCATTGACTGAGCCACCTTGTCCCCACCAAACATTGTTGGCAATTATTGACACCGAGCCACCAGAACCGCCACCTGCGCCTGATATTCCTGTCCCACCATTAGGGGGCGGTGGCCCATCATGACCATCATGACCATTGGCAGAGATTGTCCCATTAATGTAGATATTATTGGCAATCAAAATTATCACACCACCTCCTTGGCCACCGGCTGAATGAACTGTAGTAGTTCCAGAACTAGTCTGAGTAACATTGCCCCCAGAGGAGCCTGCCTCAGTACCATTGCCGTACGACATATTGGTAGAATTTTGGTTATTACCACCTACGCCACCAGCACCCATGTGGGCACCCCCATTTGCACCGTAGCCGCCATTGTTAGTAAGATTCCCAGATGCACCTTGTCCAGAGCCTCCCCAAATAATAGCATTAGAACGGATTGAAGCATTAGCCTCTATGATTATCGTATTCGCCGTAATTTTCAATAGAGGCCCAGTTGAGTTAATCAAGCCGGAAACATGGACGGTGCCGTACGAATGATTACCATGAGTGTTTAGCGTTCCTGATACCATCAAGCTTCCAGAACTAGGCCAGGGGGCGCCCGAGGTGTTCCCAGAGTTTGAGAGCCCTATGCCTGAGCCAGTAACTGTAGTCTGTTGTGATGACCCATTAACAAAGAATGAATCACTAAGGTTGAGCGTGTTATTCTGCCAATCCTGCTGTGGCCCACCACTGAAATCGAACTCAACTCCAGTAATACGGGTCCCATCCTCATAACCAATAGTAGTGGTTTCGTTTAGGGCAGGATGTAAATTGATAGAAGATTGTCCGTTGCCAAAGTTCTGGTAATTATTACTCATCCAAGGATACACTAGATTCTGAGTTTCATTGAAAACAGTAGATGATGCTACCTCTTGTAAGTACAATGCCTTACTTGATGAAATAGAACTAGGCCAACTATTACCTACTGATGAAACTCCAGTAATGGTTGAAAAAATCACACAAGTAGCTAGATAACTTCCGTAAATTGATGGATGGCTTCCATCGCTGGAGAAAAGATTGTAGAAATCATTTCCAGAATCTTCTGGAGTTGCTCCTGATGCCAACACATCATTGTAAATATGCTTGAATGCCAAGCCAGTGGGAGCAATCCAAGATTGCCTTGAAGGAGTAGATGTATTTTCAGAATAAAGCATGTAACCTGTTTCAAGATTAGCCTGCATTGTCAAGAAATCCGGATTTCGCCACTGGTTCTGAGAGTCACCATCCCTCCTCCCCCAAGTCATTAGAAAAACTGTTTGAGCACCATTATCTGAAATCATTTGATCAAGGACAATAGAACCATCCTTACTTTCCTGCCAATATTGATTTGATGTAGGGAAACTAGGAACTTGGCTTTGGTCCTGTAAAATAACCCAATTCCAATTCCCATTCCTCAATGTAGTGTTCCATTGATGCCCTGCAGTTTGCACCCTTGTTGCATGGTCACTCAACTTCAAACCACCAGAGGTGAGACTTTGAGCCACCGCAGAATTATCCAAATTCTGAAGAGAATCCTGAACCAAGTTAGCTAGATTATTTCCTGAAGTGTAAGAATTCCCATAAATCAAGACTTCAATCCCTTGATTTCCTGAACCCTCCATTATTCCTTCTTCACTAATTAGTGTTGAAGAATCAGAATGAAAAATAGATGCGCCAAATGGCACCATGCTAGTACTAAATAGCATCAACAAAGTAAGCAAAAGGGCACGAAGATGGCCTAAATGACTTCTTGCCACATCACCCCTATGGGGGTGAACACGAAAAAACCACCTATGGTAAAATCAGTAAAAAAGTTGGGAAGACAGGGTGCCGAAGCACCCTGCCCTCCGCGTTTTCGAGGTTCTTAGGAGGTGATCCACCTGCAGGTTCCCCTACAGGTACCTTGTTACGACTTAACCCTCCTTGTCGAAGGCAGGCTCGAATACCCCAATAAAAGGTAGCCTCACCCACCCCCAACTAAGATGGTTTGACGGGCGGTGTGTGCAAGGAGCAGGGGCATATTCACCGCGCCATTTTGAGACGCGATTACTACGAAATCCAGCTTCACGAGGGCGAGTTACAGCCCACGATCCGAACTACGAACAGGTTTCGGGATAGCGTCCTCCTCTCGGGGTAGCAACCCATTGTCCTGTCCTTTGTAGCGCGCGTGTAGCCCAAAGCATTCGGAGCATACTGACCTACCGTTGCCCCCGCTCTCATCTGGTTTCACACCAGCGATCTCGCCATAGTGCGCCCTTTCCGGAGAAAGGGTTAGCAAATGACGATAGGGGTCTCGTTCGTTATCTGACTTAACAGAACGCCTTACGGTACGAACTGACGACGGCCATGCACTACCTCTCGAACAATCCAGCAAGCTCATTACACTGGCTTTCATTTGTCCGTCGGCTCTGGTGAGTTTTCCGGCGTTGAATCCAATTAAACCGCACGCTCCTCTCGTTGCGGTGCTCCCCCGCCAATTCCTTTAAGTTTCAGCCTTGCGACCGTACTCCCCAGGCAGTGGACTTAACATCTTCACTCCGGCACCGAGAGTCCTCGAAAGACCCCCGACACAAAGTCCACAGCGTTTACACCTAGGACTACCCGGGTATCTAATCCGGTTCGTGCCCCTAGGCTTCGTCCCTGACCGTCAGATCCGTTCTAGTGTAGAGCCTTCGCAACTGGTGGTCCCTACGGGATGACAGGATTTTACCCCTACCCCGCAGGTACCCTACACCTCTCCCGGTCTCAAGTTTGGCCGTCCTCGCAGAATTCAGACAGTTAAGCTGTCTGATTTACCCACGAATGTACCAAACCGGCTACGGACGTTTTAGGCCCAATAAGATCGACGACCACTTGGGGCTTCGGTATTACCGCGGCGGCTGGCACCGATATTTCCCGCCCCTATTACCCGACCTATTTAGAGTCGGTTCAGACAACAGTAAAAACTGCGTCAATTGGAGTTCCCTGATCACGATTTCTCGCATTGTCAAGTTTTCGCGCCTGCTGCACCCCGTGGGGTCTGGATTCGTGTCTCAGAATCCATCTCCGGGCGATTGCTCCCACAACCCGTACGCGTCGATGGCTAGGAGGTCCATTACACCCCCTACAACCTGATACGCCGCAGACCCATCCTGTTCCGCCGTAGCTTTCATCCACCAACCGTTCCAGGCATGGTGAACTATGGGGTATTATTCTCACTTTCGCGAGGTTATCCCCCTGAACAGGGCAGGTTATCCACGTGTTACTGAGCGGTACGCCGAGAATCTAATTTCTCGCGACTCGCATGGCTTAATCGAACTCCAATAGCGGTCGCCTCCGGCAGGATCAACCGGATTTCTTGTCGGCCGTAGCCAACTGTCAATCTTTGCAATCCCTAGGAGACTTTTTTGGTCATCGCTAAATTTTATTGGTTTTGACAAGGTTTTATTTTGCACCTTTATTTGTTCACTTGCACACATCTTGTGTGTGTCGTTACATGTTTTCACCTCTAAGCAACGAGCCAAGCTCGCTGCCGCATTACCTCGGCTACAACGTATGCTTGATGGTGTTCCTCATTGTTCATTACTGAACTCAGACACCAACGCCGTGCATTGCTGTAGCATCCCGCCGACCTACCGTCCGTATATCAACCTGACTCAGAGCCCCTTATTTGGAGCAATCTACAAAAGGCTCACAGTACCTCATTCTTAACCGATATAATGTTGAATATATTTGGTACCATTTTAGAAAAAATATCATTGTTAAAAAGCCTAAAAAGATATAATTTCAAAAGGGCTAGAATGTCTATTTAGACCCTAAAATTACTCTGCACCAAAGAACTCACGCATGAATGGATGCATTTCCATAGCTTGTTCTTTCTGGATTTGTTCATATGTTCTTAGGATGATACCTACGGCTAGTAGCAATCCAGTACCAGACGCATTACCTACGGTACCTAGCAAGTCAGCACCAGCTGCCAATAACCCCACGAAAGCGCCAGAAAATAGCGTTACTGGTGGAATATAACGTTCAAGAATTCGTTCCAAAACAACAGGGCTCTTTCTAAATCCGGGTATCTGCATACCGGTGTTTTGAATCTGCTTGGCAACATCTTTCGCAGACATATTTGTAGTCTCGATCCAGAATTTCGCGAACACCGTGGAACCGGCAGTCATGACAAATACATAGGTGAACATATGCAACATAATTTGCCACAAACTATGACCAAAACCATCTCCTGTCTGATCAAGTAGCGGTATCAGCCAAGACTGTACCCCACTCACCATAGAAGCGTACCAAGCAAACCCATCAGAAGCAGTAGTCGAACCAACCTCGTAAGACCCAAGCCAAGGAGCAATGCTCCAAGCCCCATTAGCCCCTAAAAGAGGGACTGTGGAAAGCACGGGGTGGCTCCAGAAGAGAAGAGTGAACATATTGAGGTTAGCAAGTAGCGCCGCCATCAAAATTACAGGAATGTTACTGGCGTAGACCAAACGAATCGGGTATTTACCTCTATGGCCTCGAACCTTTCCATGAGTCAACGGAAGTTCCAATTTACTCGACTCAGCATAGGCTACAATCAAGAAAACCACCACTGATGAAAAGAGTGCTATTAGTGGATTAGCGTGATTCAATAATATCGTCTCGAAACCATTCTGAGAAACCAACTCTGAATTGGTTGCGGTTCTCAATGTATAGAATATCATTGGCAATACGCCGGAAGGCGGGTTCTGCATGCTATATGGCCCTGGTGAAACGGGTAGTGGCGATAGTGTCCCAACGAAGGTCGATTGAGCAACACCCGCGGCAATGAAAAGAGAAATACCAGAACCAATACCCCATTTACTCACCAGTTCGTCCATTAGGAACACAAGATAAGAACCCACGAAAAGTTGTAGCACAATTAGCGAATTTGCCCAACCAATACCGAACATTTCAATGACGTTCTCGTGAGGGTCAAGGAATCCGTAAACTTGAGGGATTGATTCTACAGGAATCATCATCAAGACGAGAACTTTCTGCACACCTTGGTAGAGTTGCTTATCTTCGGAATCTTGTAAATCAAGATTAATGATTTTTGCACCAGCGAACAATTGCATAACAATTGATGCGGTGACGATTGGCCCTATCCCTAAGTGCATAATGGAACCAGATGCACCAGCCATGATTGCCCTAAATGATGAGAAAATATCCATTGTTGAATCTGCAAGACCCCAAATCATGACGTTAGTCATCATGAAGTAAATGATGAGTACAATGGTAGTAGTCATCAACTTCTGATTGAATCTAACGTGACCGTCTGGTTTGGTAATCGAAGGGTACACATCTACAATCCTCTTGAGTGCGTAAAGCCTACTACTTTCATCCCCAGTATACACAAGACAGGCTAGGGACATACCAGCACCCATACCCATTAATCCAATTCCAACGAAGAGGAATCCTACTTGAGAACTATCTTGCTGAGCCCAATAGAAAAATAGACCCATGATTGAAAGCCATGTCAAAAACTTGGCTGTTGAACCTAAATACTTGATTTGTTTAATGTTTTGAGGGAGATCCTTCTGGATGGCCCACAACACAAATCCGACATATAATACTGCTACAGCAATCATTTCTGCAGCATAAATCATCGCATCCCTGTCAGCACCGGTAAGTGCATCCTTCTTCCAGTAGAAGAGTGCTCCGAAATAGAGGATTGAAATGGCTGTTATGCCAAATGCTGATGGTTTTCTAACAGCCATAAATCACCACGAATCCATTACATCAATTAAATCATAATAGGAAATTATTCCTCTTCCCATTCATCCCCATCATCGTCTGACAAGGTAACTGAACCGCCTGCTGCCTCAACCTTCTGAATGGCCTTAGCGCTTGCATGCTCTACAGTGACTGAAATTGCCTTGGTAATCCTTCCACTACCAAGCAGTTTATCTATTCCAAGTTTACTTAGATTGACACTATCATTATCACCTGCAATATCAGCCAATTGACTAACATTAGCAGTAACATGAACAGTTCGAAGTGAAGGGTCTCGATTGAAACCATACATACCCCAATGATTTGGCATATACTTGATACGAGTCATTACTCGGTGCTTGTTTAGACCAGCGTTACCACGCCCACCTCTCAATCCAGCACCTCTTCCAGCTTTCTTACCTCGGCCGTGATAACGACTACGACCTCGGAATTTATTGGTTCTTGATGGCATAAATAACACTCCTCAAATCATTCTCCCAACGAGTTCTGTAATCGCCTCGCCGCGGTAACCCAACGCACCACCAACAGTGAAGTGACGCTTGATACCGCCCCAACCCTTGGTTCCACGTGGTGGATGTAGTCTGAATACAGGCTTCATATCAGTAATCGCCTTGGTAGTAGAATCGCCTGCAGCAATTGATGCTGCAAATGCCTTGATGTTCTTGAAATCAGTTTCAGCCTTCACGACTGCATCAGTGATTGGCTTGTCACCCATCAATCTGCCTCTCTCAGAAATTAAGTTAGTGATTGTTTCTTCGTCAACTTTGCCCCAAGTAACGTAATCCTTGGACTTTTGGAGCATACCCGCATAGGCATCATTTTCAGGAACTAGTACTGCATGGTTAACTCGAGTAAGATTGAGGTGACCCATGGTCTCACGAATAGAACGCTCAACGCCAATGTTAGAACGAACTCTGATAACTAACCAAGTCATTCATTCACCCTACCTGTAGTCATGTAAAGTCTCTTCTTGTGTTCTGCACTAACCTTTGACTTGTTGATGTTATTCAATGCGTTAAAGGTGGCTCGTGCGAAGTTGATTGTAGTGCGAGTTTGACCTTTTGTTCGTGAATAGATATCTGTGATTCCAGCGAGCCTCAAAACTACCTTTCCTTTTGATCCAATGACCAATCCTTTACCTGCTGGTGCTGGAATCAAAGTAACACGAGTAGAAGCTGAGCGTCCTTCAATCTTGAAGGGAACACTGGTAGCCGCGCCTGCTCCAGATTCCCAAGAACCATTGCCGCGCATTACTGGAATAATGTTCAACTTAGCTGTATCAATCGCTTTACGGATTGTTGCTGCTACCTCTTTTCCTTTGCACATTCCAATTCCTACGAATCCATTGTTATTACCAACAGCAGCCATGACATTAAAGCGAACTCTTCGACCACTATCTGTCATTCTCTGAATCATATTTACATTGATTACCTCATCTTCCAAATTAGGAAGAAGTGCATCGACAACCTCGACTTCACGTATTGGCAAACGGCTATTCAAAGCCTGTTCCATAGTAGTAATCTCACCGTTTCTAACCATGCGGCCGAGTCTAGTCTTAGGGGACCACTGGCGAAGGTTTGCCATTGGATCGTAGCCACCCTTGCGACGGCGGTGTTTACCTTGTTCAACCTCAGGGACTGGAGTATATGCTAGTGCAAGACCAGGAGCGAGATTAGTTGTATCAGGTACTGTTTGTTCTTCATCCATGTATTCAGGCCCCCTCAATCGCCTTCTTGCTTGCTGTGACTGATTTTGCAATCTTATCTGAAATATGTGCTCCATTCAGACGTTCTTCATCTGGGAAAATATCATCCCCATGTGGAATATCCAATCCACCATCCACCATTCCTTTGAGTGCGGCGAAGATACGGTTGCCCTTTGTAGCAGCAGCAAGGCCGATGTCCAATACTGCACTTTCATGTCCTGCTGCGAGTGCTCTCTTTGCCATTACTAAACCAACTAGATAAGATGCTGGTACAGATTTGCGTGATGCATTCTTAGGCCACTTGAAATCAGATACAATAGTAGCGCCAGTTGCACTTGCTAGGATCTTGTCACCATCTGGTTCGTAACCAACTAATTGACAGGTCACTTGTGTGTTTGAGATACGTACAACGGCTCTAGGCTCTCCACCTCTCAACAATTTGAGTCTGCGACGATAATCTGTCAAACCGTGTTCACGGCGTGCATATTTTCGCCTCTGTTTCTTACCATAAGCCATCATTCATCACCTCCAATGTTAATTCCATCAATTTTCATGTTTGACTTCATATGTGCTATGCTTCGGTATGAGTTACCCTTAGACTTACGATAATAGTAGCGATATTGGCTAGCGTCAATAGAGCCATCTTCGCGCATCTCCTTGAGTACACGGCGTTGTGAACGAATAGTGCGCATCCAGCGATTCTTACGAGGGTTACGGGCGTTAGAAGTACCACTTCTCTTACCATGTCCTTTTCGACGACCCTTAGCCTTCTGTGCTGAGTTTTTGTTAGCTCTGACACGGCTAGTCCCCTGAACCGGCTTAGCCTTGATGTATCCCATTTCAATGAGTTCTCTAATGTCCTCTTTCTGCACAGCACCACTAACCTGCTCTAGATAGTTATCATTAATCCAGACTCTGTTTTGTCCTACTTCTTGCCCCAATTGGACTGTAAGAATCTCGGCTGCCAAGCGTTTCTGATTACTTAACTGCATCAAATACCCCTCCTTCTGTTTAGTACACGAATGCCCAATTCATCGGCCCTTTCGTGAATCACAGCACGCTTACGGTTACCAACTCGCTTACCTATGCGAGCCGCTTCCGTCTTAGGGTCGATTTGTTCAAGGTCATCAGGTCGGTGAACCATCACCTCAGAAAATCCAGAGGGATGAAGACCACGTACATCTGAGATCTTTCCAAAACCAACACGTGCCATTGGAGTTCGCCATTTCTTATTCTTACGCTGCTTGCTGTCCATACCTTTCGGCTTTCGCCATCCAGTGCGTGATAGTCGCTTGTAACGATACCACTCTTGACGGCGGAATGCTGGTTGCTTCTTAGATTGTGATTTGCGCAGAGAAAGTGCCTCTCTAGTGGCATCATCAAGTTCAGGTTTCTGACGGGCTACGTGAATCATTTCTTCATCGTCCCATTCATCTTCCATGTCATCGAAATCTTCGTCCTCTTCCTCGAATGTATCTTCCTCAATCTCTTCAGTTTCAACTTCTGCAATTTCCTCGCTAGCGCCGCCTGATTCGTTTAGACGAGCGATGAGTTCGGCTTTCTTACCAGATACTGGCAATCCTGCTTCCTTCAACTCAGCCTTGAGTTCTGCAACAGTCATATCTTCGTATTCTGACATAAATCACACCTCCTAATTTGCTCCCTTTGAAACAATGTAAATTCCATCCTGGAAAATTCTGCGATCACGGCCTCGGATTTTGCAAGCACGCTCGATAATTGCAGCAGTTTGTCCAACTTTTTCTCTGTCGACTCCAGTAACTACTACGTCGCTTTTTCCTTCAACACTAACAACAACGTCCCCATGATAGATGAGGTTGGCTACACGAGGAACTTTCTCACCAAACAGATTCTTGATTTCTAGAGTAGGTCCTGTGACATTCAATGTCATTGGGAAATGTGAGTAAACTGCCTTCAAACGGTATGCAAATCCATCAGTAACACCTGTTCTCATGTTAGTAATATGAGCACGCCATGTACCGCACAATGCCTTCTCCTTTCTACGAGGCAAATCACATTGTACAACAACATTAGAACCTTCTACTGAAACATTCACCTTAGAGTGTTCAAAAGCACGAGACATTGAGCCATTTGGACCGCTCATAGAGAGATTGGCATCTTCAACAGATGCTGAAACGCCCTCTCCAAGGGCGATTTCGTGTCTAATCTGATCTAACTTTACCATTTTAATCACCTCAGAAGACATAGGCCAGCAAGCGGCCGCCTATTGCCTCCCCTTTAGCTTGATAATGGTGCATCACACCTTGATTTGTAGTCATCAATAAGAGGCCGAAATCTTGAGCAGGAAGATATCTTGACTCCCACTTGTCGAAATCAGCCCACTTAACGGAATGACGTGGCTTGATAACACCACATCGGTTGATGGCTCCAACTAATTCTATTCTGTAACCTCCACCGCGGCCATCCTCTATCTTTTCGTACTCGCCTATGTAGCCATTCTCGGACATAATTCCGAGTAGCCTTCCGAGAAGTTTACTCGCAGGCTTCACAGTTACTTCGTAGTGTCCAGCTTGCTCAGCATTGAAAATACTGACAAACGCGTCATTTAATGGATCAAATTGCATATTTTCATCTCTCCCTTAACTGTACTTCTTGAATCCTATTTCCGGAGCAATATCTCGGAAGCACTGGCGACATAGTCTCAAACCATGGCGACGAACCATTCCTCTCTTGCGTCCACAGCGTCGGCATCCCGACTCGCGACCAATCTTGATTCCCTCTTCTTTTCCCATCTTCACTCCTCCAAAAGTGTCAGTCCGAACTGCTCCTTAAACCAAGATTGCCCCTCACCTTTAGTGAGGCGGTGAGAAGGTGAAACCTTCCGCTTGGTACGGCGTCTACGGCTCACTCTATGCCCTGGCCTCTCAAGCACGACATTGATGTCCATTCCAAAGATTCCAATATCTGGATCATATTTCATTTCAGGGAAATCAGTGTAATCAGCAATTCCAAAAGAAAGATTTCCTTGTGAATCTACATTGTATGCAGGAAGTGTCTTTTCACGTACCCAGAAAGCATCTTCAAGGAATTTCTTCATTTTTGATTGGTCCCTCATGGTCACTTTACATCCAATAGGAGCGCCTTCACGGACCTTCAAATCACGATTGGTAGTCTTACCAACTGAACGAATAGAATTACCACCAGTAAGAAGAGTCAGTACACGCTCAGCCTGTTGTAATCGTTCCCCGCCTTCGCCGACACCTATGTGTACAATCACCTTGGTGATGCGCGGCTCTAGCATTGGATTAGCTGTGCTCATTCAACCACCTCTGGGAGTCCAAAGTCACCAATGACGAACACGTTTCGCTTGACTGTACCGAATTCAGGGAATGATACTTCATTTTCCATGCTGGATCTCTTAACATTCAAGCCCTTAATCTCAGAAACGCTACCAACGTGGCTCCCTCCAATCAAGTATGCTTTTGCACCATCCTCAAAGGCATGATGGCCCCTTACTGTTTGTTCAGGTAATGAAATAACTAGGCTATCACCTGTGTTGTAGGCATTTGCCTTATCGAGTAATACATTTCTGCCATCGTGCAAATTGTACTGAGTTGTACCCCCTGAAACAGTATTCTTCCCATCGATTCTGCATATTTTGGATTTAGCATCAGATGCTGAAATCTTTGGATAGCGCAACTTGCCATTTTGGTCAAGAATACAGCGATAGTTGTCATCACCAATAGTCAATACATCCATCAAACCAACACCTCGGTCAACGCTCTTAGGCACCCTTCCATCAACGAGAATGCTGCGTGTAGAAAGCATTCTCCTAACTTCTCTCTTTGTTTGAGCAAGTCCGAGTTCATCTCGAATTACAACTGTTAGTGACATGCACATATCAATTGGATGACCACAAGGGTCTGGCTTGCTAATCCATACAGAAGTCTTACGAGGCTGAGCCCAACTTCTAGGCATTGCCAATCGTTTCTTGTGATGTGAACTCATTATTCATCTCCTCCGTTGCGCTCTTCCAATTTCTTCAAACGCAGCATATCACTGTCATTTACTTTAATTACAACAACATTTGATGCGTGAACTGGAATTCCCTCGGCCTTACTCTCTGCAGTTGATTGGCTAACACCTTCAACAAATATACGACCTGATTTTGTGTCAATAGAGATTACTTCGGCTTCAATACCGCCTTTACCACGAGCACCACCAAGGCGCTTTCCGCCCTCATCCTTGTCGTGACCTGGATTACCCCAGTCACCACGACGGACTGATACACGATCACCTGTTCTTACAGTCACATTGCGGACATTAGGGAATGCTGGATCAAGACAACGTGCACGTATGCGCTTACGCTTACTATGCAGAGAGGCTTTTGCCGCATTCTTTCGCTGCTTGTTTGGTTTACTGCTACTCATTCATCTCACCTCACACTATCTGCTTCGCCGTTGCTGCGATTCTTGGCCATCTTTCTGCCGATTCCCTAGACACTGGGCCTTTGATATCGGTCCCAATCAACTCACCACGGTCGTTGGACACAAGCACACATGCATTGTCTTCAAACTGAACACGAGTACCATCTGCACGACGGTAAGGGCGTCTTTGACGCACAATTACTGCTCGGAAAACTTGGCGGCGACGTTCAGGGGTACCACGGCGAACTGTGACATTGATCATGTCACCTACACCTGCTGAAGGGTATCTACGAGCGACACCACCAATCTTGAGAACTGAAATCAGTTGCACAATTTTAGCACCGCTGTTGTCAACACAATTCATTTTCGACTCTGTTGGCAAACCGCGTGTGACGCGCCCGGGTATTCCCTTCATTCGCTAGACCCCCTTTCAATAACACAGAAAGTTACTGTCTTAGATAGTGGCCTACATTCCATGATTCGAACTGAATCACCTACTGCAATATCACCAATACAACTTGGTAAGTGAGCTGAATAGCGACGAGTTCTCTTCTCATATCGCTCGAATTTTTGCATATGTCGTGTGTGTTGGCGCTCAACTACAATTGTCTGCTTCATACCAACTCTTGACACAGTCCCTTCAATAATCTGGCCACGAACTCTCAAACTACCATAGAACGGACAATTAGCGTCGCCATCCCATTCGCCTTCAGGCTCTCTCACATCAATGCCGATGTCTCTCATTTCAGTCCCTCCTGTAGTTTTTCTGAACTCTGTCTTCTGGCCTTTGACAAACCATATTTCCCACGACAGTATCACTGTCATCAATTGTGAAATCAATAGTATTCTTAGCCAGTAATGATGATCCTTCTTCATCAGAAATTGTAATCATGTTACGGCTCTCATCAACAACTACTCCTGTACGACCAACTAAAGTTGGGTCAGTTGAAGATACCACAGTTAATCTGCGGGAAAGCCAAGATGTGTGCCAATGTTCCATTTAGCGCACCTCCACCTGGTAACCATTCTGCTCGAGGACCTTTGCGACTCGCCTCTTGTGATCTCCCTGAAGTTCAATTGTGCGGCCCTTAACGGTGCCACCACTAGCGCATGAGGATTTGAGTTTCTTAGCGAGTTGGTTGATGTCAATCGCAGTATCATCGATACCTTCTACAATTGTTACCATTTTCCCATACCTCCTTCTAACAGTTGAAATAATTGCTTTTTGTTGCTCCTTTGCTATTTCTTGACAGATACATAATTCCTCAGGAAGCCCACATAGATTGCAAATACTTGCCATCAGTTTCCTACTCCCTTTCGTTCTTGATTCATTTTCGTCCTCAGTCTAGCGATACTACGCCTAACTTGTTTGTAGGCCCCTGCGTTACTTGCAGACCCACCAAGAGCTTGCTCGGCACGGAGTTGTAACATTTCTTCTTTTAATTCTAGAAGACGCTTATTGCGTGCTTCAGTAGACATATTGTCGATTTCTCGGTTTGAAAGGTGGGTCATTCAACCACCTCCTCATCTGTTGATTCGTCTGCTGGTGCTTCTTCAACTTCCTCAGCAGCATCATTAGATTCTTCTTCCACTACTACTGATTCTTCCTCTGAAATCTCTTCTTCTACATCTTCTGCAACTGCTGCTTGCTCTTCTTGTAGATTATTGATTGCTTCCATTTCTACTTCAGCTTCTTCTTCCGAAAGTGATTCCTCGACAACTTCAGCATCTACATCAATTTCAGTACCAGCCATCAATGGAGGCATATATGGTCCAAGACCAGCATCAATTCTACTAGTGATATCAACTTCATGAGGCAGTTTTGTACCTGGCTTCATCAAAGCAACTGTGCATCCGATAGTACCCAACTTGACAACTGCAGTTGATTGGCCGATATCCATGTGCTGAATAGCAGTCTCACCACAATACTTGATGTGTCCTTTGGTAAATTTCTCAGTACGGTGGCGTGAACCTGTCAACTTGCCTGCAATAATTACAAGACAACCTTTCGCACCAGCCTCCATCACGTTGAGTACACTACTATGACCGGCTCGGCGGAAATACCATCCACGCTCAAGAGCGCTAGCCAACTTACTTGCCATCACCTGTGCATTTAGAGCAGGATCTAGGATTTCTTCGACCTGCAATTTTGGATTCTCTAAATTGAAGTCAGTTTTGATTCGGCGTTGTAATTCATTGATAATTTTACCACGGCGACCAATTACCATACCCACACGCTCTGCTTGCAAAGTAACTTTTGTGCAGATCGCTTGGTTATCGAATGCGCGCTCGAAATGCAGCCCACCAAAGCCAGCTCTCTCAGTTTCTTTCTGCAGATACTCGCGTACCAACTGTCTCTCGACATTACGGTCAACAAAATGACGGATTTGATTTACTTTTACCATTTATTTGCCACCTCAGAAATCTCCATCTTCTTCGTCATCAACCACTTCATCATGCTCTAGGAACAATTCGATGTTGACTTTGTAATGATTTGAAGCAGTTGCACGCCCGCGTGCGCGAGGGCGCATGTTTCTAGCAATCTCACCACGGTGAGCAGCCACATGAGTAATCTGCATCTCTTCAGCTTCGATATCCTCAAAGTGTTGACGAGCATTGTCCATAGCACTCTCAATCAATTTGATGAATACTCTTGAAGCATTACGAGGATACCTTCCCGGTCCCATCTTTCCTTTACGGTGTCCAGCCATGGTGTTCCCACCTCGACCTTTTCGATGACGAGCAACGTATGGAACTGCTTTTCTCTTTGCAATTACATCTTCCAAGAATTCAACTGCACTTCCAGCATACATCCCCTTTATTTTGCGGGCAATTTGCACACAGTGCTTGTGGTGAATATCTGCACCAGTGACACGTGCTGTTGCCAAATTACTACCTTCAAGAGGTTGGGTGTATCCGGGCTGCGGCATCTTTCTGTTTCTGCTCATACTTTTCACCTCACTTCAATGCCACGTGCTTACTAGAACGAGTTGCACCAACACCTGGTCCAGTGTGGACTGGACGGCGGCGGGTGCCAGCAAATTCTCCAAGATAATGACCTAACATCTCAGGTTGAATT
>DASCSU010000025.1:0-17426 GCA_034399495.1 Candidatus Thalassarchaeaceae archaeon | reverse complement strand
AACTGACTTCCTTAGCATAATATGCAAAATAATTGGTAACTAAATCAAGGGGTTGTACTGCAGGGGATGCCAACAAGTAATTCTTGCCACCACCTCGTTGTGAAACCATCACTCTGCCAATGAAAGCGAACGACCCCATGGAAAGAGAGAAGGCAAAGATACCCCCATGCATATACATCTTTAATTGGTCCCAAGAAAAGGCTTGCTGCTCTTCATTTGCAGAGATAAGAACTTCACCAGTCAAATAACGTAAGCCGATTGTCATTATCAGAGATAAAAGAGCAAGCATTACTGGAAAAAGAGCGATGTGACGTTTCTTGGCGAAATCAATATTCTGTCTCCACTCCTCCTTAAACATCATTCTAAATGTGACCCAAAAGGATTCTGAAATCTTCGGTGGATGGTAGTTTGTGAGCACACTCACTCCTCCTCATTTCCATCCTGTGCTTCAATTTCTTCAATTGATGTGCCAACCAATCTAATGAAAACGTCCTCAAGGGTTTCATCTTTGTTTATCTTCAAATCATCAACTTTACCTGACGCAAGAACATGTCCACGATCAATCACTGCAACGCGTGTGCATAGCCTTTCAGCTACTTCAAGAATATGCGTGCAGAGAAAGATTGTACCACCATCATTCACGGTTTCAATCAGAAGTTCACGACACTTACGTTGGTATATTGGGTCGAGATTAACAAATGGCTCATCGAGGAATAGAAGTTTTGGTTTATGGATAAAAGCGCCAGCCAACATCACTTTCTGACGTTGACCCTTTGAGAGATCTTTGCAAAGTGTGTGTTTTTTGTCATTAATTCCAAACCAATCTAGCCAATAATCAACTTTTTCTCCAATATCTTCTAGACTCCGCAATCTAGCCACGAATTCAAGATACTCTGCAGCAGTTAGAAAAGATGGAGGACTTTCTGATTCCGGAACTATTCCGACATTTGCTTTAACCATTCTAGGGTCTGCTCGAACATTAATTCCCAGTACCTTTGCCCCACCCATGGATGGCCTTAGTTGTCCCGTCAAGAGTTTGATGAAGGTTGATTTACCTGCACCATTTGGTCCAAAAACTCCGAAGAATTCCCCTGAAGCAACCTTGACATTGAGTGGATGTAGGGCTACAAAATCACCAAATGCTTTGCCTAAGTCTTTGGCAACTACCAATGGCTCGCCATCATTAGACATCATGATGCCCCTTCAGTTCCCCTTCCATTCGGGCCTTTCTCTTTGAAGGAAAGCATTGACGCCAATTTCTTTGTCCTCTGTATCAAAAAGAGCACAGAACTCATCATGTTCAATATTAATCCCTTCAGACATTGGCCGCTCTAATGACGCTCGAACAACCCTCTTAGCAACTTTGATTGTGTGCGGTGATTTACTTGCCAAATTCATTGCTAACCCCATTGTCATAGACTGTAAATCATCAGGCTCGCATAGCCTATTCACTAGCCCAATTCTAAATGCTTCATTGGCAGGAATTATATCGCCAGTCATCACCATTTCCATGGCCTTCCCATATCCAAGTAATCTAGTCAGCCTCTGAGTTCCACCACCACCTGGAATCAAACCAAGATTGATTTCTGGTGTTCCAAAATTTGAACGTGTGGTGGCAATTCTCATGTCACAAGAAAGTATAATTTCACTCCCACCCCCTAGTGCAAAACCATCGATAGAGGCAATTGTAGGAATAGATAAATTCCATATTGCCTCCCAAACATTTTCTGAGAAAACTTTGCGGATTTGTTTTGAATTCTTTCCAGTAAATTCACCGATATCAGCCCCAGCAACAAAAGCTGCCGGTTTTGGCCTTTCATCTCCATCAGGAACTGACGGGGGGGCACCTCGAATGATGACTACTCTGACATTGTCGTCATTCTCTGCTGCTTTGCAGGCTGAGATTATCGATTCCATTACCTCATTATTTAGAGCATTGAGTTTCTCTGTTCTATTGATTGTCCAAATTTCGACAACCCCTCCAGCTGGAAATGAATTTTCAACATCGACTCGATCAATTAACAAAACCTCAGTCATATCATTCACCAATCTCTTCCCTCATTGCATCTAGTTTTGATTGGCCTGGAGTGGGTGGCGGAGGCAAAGGAAGACCTTCGGGTGGAGGGGGTAGTTCCTCAAGTTCTACCTCGACTTCTTCTTCAAATTCAGTAGCCGCGATAAATCCAGCATCTAGAGGTATTCTTAATTTCAAAATTCGTGCATCATCAATACGAACATAGGTCGCCCCATATGGGTGTCCGGACTCAACATTTTCAGGCTCGTTAAGAACCATAAGTCCGTGTCCGGGTTGGCTGAGTACTGACAACAAATCTTCTCCACCATCCTGCTTTGACCACATGCGAGCGGCTGAAGCACGAATTTCTGCTAATTGCCCACGGCGACGCATCTCGATGCGCTTCTTGATTTCCTCTCGCTTGCCACGGCGCTCTTCAACGAAATCCTCTATGTCTGCCTCTTCAACTTGTTCAGCATCAATGTCAACAACATACTCTTCTGCAACATGAACTTCCTCTTTGATATCTTCATCTTCAAGTTGAATGACATCTTCTTCATCAGAATCTTCTGACTCAGATGAAACTGATTCTTTTGATGCTGCCACCTTACGGTCGCGGCGGCTTCCACCATCTTCCTCTTCAACCACGGCCTCTGGCAATTCAAAAGATTCCTCGGCAACTGATTTTGTTTCCTTTCGTGGTCGGCGAGTTGGCTTCTTTTTGGGCTTACCACCTGTCATTACCAAAAAGGCGGCAAGCAATAGTAAAGCGCCAGTAAAGATGTATCCATACATCTCACCCCCCCATTCCCCAGAGAGGAAAAGTTGGAACAAAATGCCGAATAGCAAAGCGAAATACAGTAGTAATCGGCCGAATGACATCCCGTCCCCCATTAACGAGCAGATGCGACCCCTCTTTCATTATGACGGATGAGCGCCCAACTCAATCAAGTTGATTTTTTAGGCTTTTTAGGGCTTTTTCACGGTGGCTAAAAACCCCTTTTTCAGCCCTACTCATTTCTCCAAAAGTGCGACCAGTATCATCATCTTCCGGTGTAAAAATAGGGTCATAACCAAACCCTCTATCTCCTAGAATTTCTTCTGTAATACTGCCCCGGCAAATTCCTTCACCAAAGATAATCTGTTGCCCATCCCAAAGCGCGGCACAGGCGCGAAATTCTGCACCCCTATTGTTGGAGTCTGCCATTACTTTCAATATCCCCAAAAGACCCAGTTGCTTGAGTATGCTAGCCGAATAAACTCCAGGGAAGCCATCCAATTGATCTATGAATAACCCTGCATCTTCTACTAGGACTGCCGCCTTTTGGCCGCTTGCATATAGATATGCTACAGCCTGTTCAATTTTTGATTCTGCAACAAATCGTAAATCATCAGCTTGAGGTTCAATCACTGATGGCACTTCACCATCAATTAGAAACTGCTCAACTTGATAACCAAGAGGAGCAAAGAACTGAGTCGCTTCTGCTAATTTACCGGCATTACCAGTAAGGAAGAGGAGGCGTGTCATGCTTCTCGCAGAGAGGGTTGGTCATTGAGTGTATCGCGGGATAATTATTCGCCAAAGTGAAAGGGAAGGGGCCTGTGGCATCTATTCATGGAACCCAAGGCGCTACTACTAGTTGCAATCGGTGGAGCCTGTGGTGCAGTAGGTCGCTACGCCATAACAGAATGGATACCCTCTGATTTCCCTTGGGGTACTTTAGTAGTCAATGTACTAGGTTCATTTCTGCTTGGTGTATTGATAGCAATTGCAATTACTAATGAACAAGTAACACCGGAGCTTCTTCTTCTTGTAGGCACGGGTGCACTTGGTGCGTTTACCACGATGTCTACCTTCAGCGTTGACGTGATTCAATTAATTGATTCAGGAAAACATATGCCTGCATTGGGTTATATGTTAGGTAATTTCATCCTCTGTCCATTGTTTGCTTTCATAGGATGGCGCTTCATTCCAACATTATTAGGCTGAAATTATTGAAGTCTAAATTTCTTAATCCATTTAACAGGATCTTCATTTTGTTTCTCTTGAGTTTTCACCTCAAATTCCTTTGCCTCTTCTAAAGCAACCCATTCATCGGTCCTAGAACGAAGGATCTCTGCTGTTTGTGAATAACTCTCCTCATCTCTACAAAGCAATGCAAGAAATTTATGCAAAGGAAGACCAGCATCCCAATCTAGGTAAGGTCGCTTATTTTTTGTTAAAGGGAAAGAGGGAATACGTCTAGCAATAATAGACATAGTTCCTGTTAGATTTGTTGTATCAACCTTGAAGATTCTCCAAGAATCCCCCCGTACTCCTTTGAGCCGCATAGCATAAATTGGCATCAAACCACACCGCTCCCCCTCCTTTTGCATATCGAGGTACTGCTCCCATGTTCTTCCTGCAAGATAGATTTTCTTTTCTTTGGTAGTCTTGACTTCTATTGGTAGTGAAATATCTCCTCGGACGGCCAATAAATCACCAGCCCCAGCAACTCCACTTCCAGCCGCACGGACAACCAAAAATGGTCGGCGAATTACTTGCATTGCCCTTGCCTTTTCAGCTGCGTTACAACTCCTTGTAACGGCTCTAACTCCATCAGGTGAGCCTATGAGTACAGCACGTAATTCACGTTCGTACTGCGAAGCCATCATCACCCACGGTTGTCACTTTATTCAAGACTATACCGGAAAGATTGTGGAGTCACGAGACGATTCGAAGAAAATTAAGCCATATCCATTAACCGCAATGATTGACTAATGATGGCGCACCACACCTGTCTGTGGGCGTACTAATCATCAGGACTGCTGATTTCAAGTTGGCTTATAGATTGATGAAAGCGCTACGTAAACGAAGTGTTGATTTTCTACAGATTTCAGCAGATGAATCTTTGCCACATGATTCATCTGTTTGGTTTGGCACTTCTGAAGAAGTTGCAGAAAGTGAAATTGGTATTGGTGTGGCGTGCTCTGTATCAAATATTGATGTCTCTATTGAGAAAGGCATCCATCTATCCACCCAACAAAGTCCCACTAGTCTTCTTGCATTTGGAGTAGACCCTGGGCCTCGCCCGGGATTGGCTTGGAATTCTGATGGCAAACCCCTAGGGGCACAACAGATGGAAAGTGTAGATGAGACAGTAGACAGGATCTGTCAAATTGTTTCTTTAATTCCTCATGACATTGCTGTAATTCGTATAGGAGATGGTGCACCAACTATTGGTTCACGAATTGCAAATGTATGCCTTGCTCGTGGTTTGAGAGTGGAAATGGTAGATGAGAGAAGAACATCTAGTGGCGTGGGGAGGCACGAACACCACGCTGCTGCTGCAAGGATTGCAAGAATTTCAGGTGAGATTGTGAGTGCAAAGAAAAAGATTCAACCCACATCTGGTGAAGTTCGAGAAGTACAAAGAAGAAGTCGACGAGAAAGTGGTGGCCGCTTCACTCTACCAATTGAATTAGCACAAGCCGTAGCAGTAGGGCGCCTATCTATGATTGAAGCACTTGAAGAATATGACCGCCGACGTGATACTTTAGTTTGAGCACCGGCTGTCTAAATATGGAACTCCCTCTCGAAGGGTTTGTTGCGAGCATGGTCTAGGGGCTATGACTGCAGGTTCCCAACCTGCCGACCCGAGTTCAATTCTCGGTGCTCGCACTTTCAGTCAACTGATTAGATAGGTTTGTGACCACTTCTTCAAAAGCTTTGGCAGATTCTCCTTCTGGCTCTGCAATGATTCGATGAACACCGTCATCACCACCTCTGAGAACGCCTGGATCAAAGGGGAGTTTTCCTAGAAATGGTACTTCAAGTTCTTCAGCAGCTGATTGTCCTCCGCCGCTCTTGAATAAATCAAGAATAACTTCCCAATTGCCATCCTCATCTGATTCAATCTCGATGGGCACCCCTGTAGGTCCGTTGATTCTCAAACTACTGGATGGCTCGGCATTTCCGCTAAGGCGGTATCCACTCATGTTCTCAATAACCCCTAAGCATGGTAATTTGAGTGCTTTAGCAAAGTTCACTGCTTTGCGTGTATCTAGTAAAGCAACATCTTGAGGTGTTGTCACAACAACTACTCCATCAATCCCTGGTAATGATTGAGCAACGGTCAATGGCTCATCAGAAGTGCCGGGTGGAAAATCAATAACAAGAGCGTCTAACTCACCCCAATTAACATCACCAATGAACTGTTGAATTGCACCTAATTTGATTGGCCCTCTCCAAATTACAGGTGTGTCATCGTCCTCTGTCAAGAATGCCATGGAGATGACTTTCACTCCAAATGGTCCCTCCACTGGGTGTATCTGGCCATCTTCAACAGATAATTCAGCACCGGAAATCCCAATCATCTTGGGAATATTTGGCCCTGTAATATCAATGTCCATGAGACCTACTTTTTTCCCATCCTGAGCAAGAGAAAGAGCAAGCCCTACAGCAACAGTAGATTTGCCCACACCACCCTTACCAGATAAAATCATGAATTTATGTTTGATGTTATCAGCCAGTTGTGTCATGCGTAATTTTCTACGCATTTGGGCGTAAGCCTGCTCCATCTGTTTATTCTGCTCCTCACTAGCCTCAGGGGGTTCTTTTTCTGAAGCCCCACCTTCATGATGAGAAACTGGTGAATCACTCATTGTTACGGCGAACTTGCTATCATTCTTCAATCATTGTATTACAAATAGTGCTAATCAAGAAGGAATTGTATAGATGGAAGATTATCTTTTGAAGCGGAATTGCCAAAACTAACACATCAGAAGCACTGGGTAGCAGAGGGGCGGTATCTGATGGCGGGCACGGGAATCTATGTCACATGGGTTACTGCTTCTTTGCTAGGTGGAATCCTACTGATGCCACTGTTTCGACCCCAGGGTAAACGAATTACGTTGGCAGGTTTTGTAGATGTGTTTCGCCGTTATTGGGCACATATTGCTCTAGTCTTCAGCATTTATGTCTGGAAAGATTTGCTAGATGGACTTGATCGCATCCTAATGGCGAATACTCATCTTGACATGACTCCATTCATCTATGCAATTGAAGGGGATTTGGTATTATTCGTTCAGCAGACATTTCTTAATGATATTCTCACCTTTGTTTTGACTCATTATTATGTCGCAGGATATATGCTACTAGTGTATACAACATCTTTCTATTTCGCATATTTCGATGACAGATGGCTTGCTGACCGCCTACTGTTAGCTATGTTCTTTGTCTATGCTTTTGCTGTACCTTTCTATCTCTTCTTCAATGTCCGAGTAACAGGAGACCATATTCCAGCAATGGAAACTCTAGCCTATCACCTAACCCCAGATATTCAAACTTGGTTCACAAGAATTGACCCCTTTACCAATGGAATGCCGAGCCTACACATTGGGATACCATTTGCCATTTGGCTTGGTTTACACCGATGGGATCATGATGAAAGATGGAAGAAATATCGAATCTTTGTGGGTTGGTTCAATGTTGTAACTGGATTTACCATTATCTATCTTGGAATTCATTGGTTCCTTGACATTATTGGTGGCATAATTATTGCATATATTGCTGTTCAAGCAGCAGATAAGAGCCATGCTTGGTTATGGTATAGATTAGATGAACGGACTTTTAACGCTAGATTAGCCTGGCTTCTCGCAGATTTAGGGAATACAAGGAGAGTGCTCGCTGGTTGGAGTAAACGCTCTATTAATTGGCTGAAACAACCATCTGCCACTCATACAAGGGTTGTTGTGATTCTATTGATAACAGCAACAGGTGGAGTCTTACTTTATGACGCCGCTCACCAACATATTCCTGCTGAAGGTGTTTCTTATCCTGAAGCAGCAGCAGGCGCAGATGGGTGGTTGGTGGCCCTTGATGCAGATGAGGAAGGTAACCTTAGTGCGGTAATCATAGACATTGAAAATGATATTACTTACCATGACAATCTCAATTTGAATGAGGATGGAAATCAATCTCAATGGGGTTTAATGAATGCTTCAACGGAAGTACTGATTTCAGAAAACCACGCGATTGTTTGGCAAGGTTACAGAATTATTACTCTTGAGTTTTCAAATCCAGGCACTCATGCTTATGGAAGAACAACGGGTCCACTCTACACCGATCTAGCGCTTCTTGATGATGCTGATGAAGAAAATGCCAAGTTATTCGCAATTGATAATGGTGTTATTATCAACTTGCAAAGCAACGAGCTCCACGAAGTTTTTGCGCCAATTTCTGACAGTGATGTAATCCTCATTGATGGGGAAGGTCACAGTTTATCTTGGGTGACAGAAAGTTCACCATTGACAGCAAATATTCTCACAGTAGATGGTGTGCAAAATACCTTGTCAGTTGAAATTAATGCTACTGTTAATATGGCCATGGATGAACAAGTTTTGGCACTTACCGGTACGGTAGTTGACTACACTAATGCTAGCATCATAGGAGTTACATTTGACGACAATCACCTGATTGCAGAAGTTAACTTGTCCGCAGTCACGCGTCTAGTGATGGTCGATCTTGATACTGGAGAGCAACGTATCCTTGGAGACCCGCTTTTCCCTGTGGCTAAACCTAGCATCGGATATGGGCATGTAGCGTGGCAACACCAACAATTCCTCAATTCATTGGACCCTGCAGAAGATAACCTTGACTGGGATGTCTCTTACCATGTGATTGCCGAAAACCGTTCATACCCACTTCATATCGATGATAAAGTAAACCAAACTTCTCCACAAGTAATGCAAGAGCATATCGCTTGGCTTCAAGAAGGGGGGAATGAAGATGATCCACCTGAAGTACGAATTTTCTCACTAGAGGAAACCTTTGAGCCATACTCCTCTAAAACTTTGCAAGTGGCAACGATATTACTCATTCCAATGCTAACAATCTGGATGATTCAGCGTCAGAAAGAAGATAGTGACAGAACGGAAGAAGAATAATCTCAAGCAACAATTGAGAGCATTCTGTTCAGTGCAAGTATAGCATCATCTGCCATTTGAGAAGGAACTACAATTTGATTGAGTACTTCGCCATCTGCTAATCTTTCTAACAGTTCAGCAAGGAACGCTGGGTGTATCATGTACATGGTTGAACAGGGACAAACACCAGGGTCAAGGCAGACTACTTCCTTGTCGGGATATTGTTCATCAAGTCGCTTGACGAGATGAATCTCTGTACCTACTCCTACAACTGAACCACTTGGTGCTGCTTCCACATATCTACGAATCATCTCAGTTGAGCCGGATGCATCTGCAGCATCAACAACAGTGCGGTCACACTCTGGATGAGCGATGACTAGAGCGTCTGGGTGTGCTTCTCGCAAATCATTGATTTGCTCAACAGTGAAGCGTTGGTGAACAGAGCAATAGCCGTGCCATAGAACGAATTTGGCTGCATTCAGTGATTCCCAATCCGATTCCATCATTGGATTCCATACTGCTAAATCATCGTCATTGTAACCCATTGCTAATGCAGTGTTCCTACCCAAATGTTGGTCAGGGAAGAATAGGACTTTTCCATTCTCGCCCGCTCTTTCAAGAGCCCACTCTAGAACACCTGCTGCGTTGGATGAAGTACATACAATTCCACCATGGTGGCCGACAAATGCCTTGAGGTCTGCGCTGCTATTCATGTAAGTAACAGGTACAAGATAAGATGCGCCTGATTCTGCGGGGAGTTCAGCATCCTCTCGGGTTGCAGGATCTAACAAGTTGCTGGTGTCAAGTAATTCATTCCAGCATGCTTCCACATCAGGTAAGTCTGCCATGTCTGCCATCGAGCAGCCGGCTCGAATGTTTGGCATCAAAACCATTTGATTGTCATCTGTCAAAATGTCAGCAGATTCAGCCATGAAATGAACACCGCAGAATATGATGAATTCTGCTTCTGAATCTGCTGCCTTGCGGGCTAATAGAAAAGAGTCCCCCGTTTCATCCGCATGCTCTATGATGGAATCTCTCTGATAGTGGTGGCCTAGTATCATCACCTTGTCACCAAGTTGCTTCTTAGCAGCGATAATACGCTGGCGAAGTTGTTCTGAATCAGCATCAGAATTAACATCACTGATAGAACAGAAGGGGAGCGATGGAAGCTGCATCCAATCACCTCGGGGATAATGTGGCGTGCCGCCACCGCTTTGAATGCATCCATTCTCGGGTATTTACCCCGAAGGGCAGTGGTGAGCATTTGCAGGCGTGGAAAGAAGGAGAACTCATCCACGTAGGAGCAGAGGCATCGGTCTCTAGTGGCCTCTTTCTTGGACTACCGGCAGTACGCAAAGTTAGGCGCCCACGCTCTTATAGAAATCCAAAACTTGACCGCCGTTTGACTAAACATCGAATGACTACTGAAGCTCGTCTACTTGCGCGTCTTTCTGATTATGATTTGCCAACACCGAACCTTCTTGCCTTTGAGGAAAGCACGGGAGTGCTCATTCAAACTCTGATGCCGGGCCAACAAATGACTAACCTATTGCGGGCTGGAGAATGTAATGCTGAAGAGATGCTAACAAAGAGTGGTGAGATGATTCGTAAACTACACTCACTAGGTGCTGTGCATGGTGATTTAACCACCAACAATATTCTCTGGGACGGAGATAATGGGGTTTCGCTGATTGATTTTGGACTTTCCATGTGGACTACTGAGGTTGAGCGTATGGGGCTTGATCTGCAAGTTCTAAGTGAATGCCTCTCTGCAAGCCACCCTGAATATGAGAATGCACTTGACTGGGTTTTTGCTGGATATATTGGTGCGAAAGACCTTGAGTATAGTGGTTCAGATTCGCCCCCCCTTGAGGCTAGTGAAGTTCTGAAGCGGTATGATGCAATTCGCTCAAGAGTCAGATATCATTCGTGAGAGTTACTCAATGGGTAGGGATTGAGCAACGCCTCAGTATAACTTTCAAGTGGGCGATGCAGGATTCGAACCCGCGTCGACGGGTCCGAAACCCGTCAGGATATCCAAGCTACCCTAATCGCCCGATGTTTCATGCGAAAAGGGCATATCTCTTGAAGAGAACGGGTCGCACCACTAGTTAGGAGGGTGTGCTAATGGTGGCTGAGTGGGAGAAAACACCTTGTTTAAACAAGCAATGTAGTAAATGCTGCCGCCAAACTGAGATGCCCATCTCAAAAGCCGATATTACTAGACTTGAAGCGGCAGGCCACGAGCGTTCAACGTTCTCAATCGTCCTGCCTGATAGCAGTGTGCGCCTTGCGAACGCAGAAGATACCAAAGCCTGTGTATTTCTGAAAACTGACTCATCTGACCTGCACTCACCAGGAACCTGCCAAGCATGGGATGAGCGCCCAGAAGGTTGTAGAATCTACCCACTTGTACTCGACCAATTAGATGAGCCATTCTTTGATGAGTTATGTCCACACCGTAACGAATTTCCTGACCCACCAGTAGGATTGAGGGGTCGTCTTTTGGTATTGGCACAAATACTTGAAGATGAGTCACACTAAGCTCTTAGCCAGTGTTCCAACCGGTCACCACCGACATCTTCACTTGATACAAGTTTCAGTCCTGCCCCTTCAAGGATCTCAGAAGTGATTCCTCCATTCAATCCTTCACCAAGGTCAACTTTAGAGTGGAAAATACAAGCCTCATCTACCAATTTTTCATTAAGGAATCTAGCCCATACATCAGGCCCACCTTCTACAAGTAATCGTTGTACTTCCCTATCACCTAGAAGGTCTAGAAGTTGTAGTAAATCAACTCCTTCATTATCACTTGAGAAAAGTGGTGGGATTAGAATAGTCTCACATTCAAGAGAGCCACCTTCCCCTTCACAGTGCAACACCACAGTACCCTCACCGTCTGTTACCATTTCCGCTTTTTCAGGTGTCCGTAAGCGTCTATCAAGCACAATTCTAAGTGGTTGCTTACCCTTGCCAAGATCAACTCTTCTGACCGTTAGTTTAGGGTCATCTCGAATGACAGTGTTCACGCCAACCAGCACTGCATCACATTGTAGTCTAAGCCGATGGACTTCGTCAAGAGATTCTTCAGAAGTAAATCGAGCAGGTGGGCCAGAAATTGAATCTACATTTCCGTTGCAATCGAGAGCTGCTTTGAGGGTTACAATCGGTCGCCGCTTCTCACACCAATGCATGAATGCATCCATTTGTTGGCAGGCTTCAACTTCCATCAAACCTTGAGATACTTCTATTTCAGCACGCTTCAAGTTATCAATACCACCGCCCCTAACTGTTGGATTTGGGTCTTCAGCAGCAACCACCACTCGATTAACTCCTGCCCAAAGCAAAGCCTCTGTACAAGGAGGGGTTCTTCCATGATGGTTACAAGGTTCAAGTGTAACAAATGCCGTTGCTCCTTGAGTTGCAACACCTCTAGCCTCAGCATCAGCAATTGCAGCCTGCTCAGCATGCAAATCACCTAGATGGTCATGCCAGCCTTCAGCAATAATCTCGCCATCTCTAGCAAGTACGCACCCTACTGGCGGGTTTGGTGATACTTGGCCAACTCCTTTCTGAGCCACTTCTAGCGCCCGTGCCATGCACTTACGCTCAAAATCACTCCATTCTGAGTGGGTCATCAAGGGTTCGGATAAGCCGCATCCATTTGTTACTTCGCCTTAAGAAAGCCATGCGGATTGTTTGAATGCTCAACCCCCTCTGCCACATCATGCCTCGCATTGCTTGCATAGTCAATCCCGCCGGTCGCGATGGTCATGCTCTAAAGCGATGGAAGTCAATTGAGCCGGCCTTGGCAGATGCTGGATTTGAATGTGAAACTCATTTCACTGAGAGAGTTGGTCACGCCCCCGAAATCGCTTACTCAATGCGTGACCGCGAAGATATCGACCTCGTAGTTGCTTGTGGAGGAGATGGAACTGTCCATGAAGTAGCATCGGGACTTAGGGGTTCATCAATCCCATTAGGAATCATTCCAGCGGGAACTGGAAATGACGTAGCCCGCGCACACGGAATCCCACTAAAGAAAACGTTGGGAATAATCGATGTATTGGCCAACGGCAAGAACAGACATGTCGGAGCATTCCGTCTACAAGGGGCACCTTCACCTAGTGAAGGAGGTTATCCTGAACCAACCAATAATCCTGCATGGGACGGAGAGCCCGACATACCAGGAAGGGTGGTCAGGTGGGTCTTTCTAGAATCTGATTGTGGTGTTACTTCGGCAACCGCCCGAGCCAAACTTTCACGAGCAAAATGGATCAAAGGCTCATTCAAATACACATATCTTGGAATTACAGAAATACTCCCTTGGAAGAAGAAAATGGCATGGGTCAAAATTAACGATGGGCCTGGAGAAATTGTAGATTTCTCAATGCTTGCCGCCACAACCACAGAAATGTTTGGTGGAGGGTACAAAGTTTGCCCCGGAGCTTCACCAATACTTGAGCATGGATTCCTTTGCCATGCTTGGGGTCTTTCAAAACTGAAAATGTTAATGCTGATGGGTCCATTGAAGAAAGGAAAACATGTGGGTAAATGGGGTATTGAACTCAAACCCTGCACCCGTCTTGAGATTCGCTCATTAGACAGTGAGGGTAACCCCTCGGATGCTTCACACAATCCTCCACTGATTGTTCAGGCCGATGGTGAGCCCTGCCTACAAACTCCAGCCCTACTAGAGTATCATACGAAACAACTCTGGATAAGAGGTGCTGCAGAAGTTCCTTGGGATGTTTGAGCCAAAATAATGAACAGGTCCATACACCCCAATCTCTTTGATTGAGTGCGTTACTTCACAACCATGAGAGTGAGAGCCTTGTTGCTGACCTTGCTCCTCCTTGGCACCATACCAGCCCTACCCAATTTACTGATAATGCCTGCATCAGCAGGCCAGGTAAACCATTTTGGAAACAGTGGATTTCCTAATTCAATAAACCTAACTTTCACTTCAGCAGGTAATGACACTAGCACCAATCTCACCTTAGGCGCAAGTGCAGTTGCTAGTTCAGCATCTTTTGATGTACAGGGATGGCCAAATTCACAGGGTGATAGCCCTCTCACCATAGGAATTGATGTAGGGGATGATGGAGATTTGGAGTGGGCATTTGGTGGCCCAGGTAACGGTTCTTTTGGCTACGTTAACGAATTTTCCAATGGTTGGGACAAGGCCGCTCTTAACTTATCAAGCGGGCAAAACATGACCTATTCTCTTCGCCTACCTCTCAATGCCACAGTTACTTCGGCTTCAATGAATGTCTCCACTCTTAGTGAACTCACACTCTCGGGAAGTGATGTGCAGGACACCTACATTCGCAAACCAAATCCATCATATGGAAATTCCACTCATGCTAACTGCAACTATGGAAATGCTACAGTCAATGTAGTTGGGAAAACAGAATGGGTTAACTGGAATATTTACCGTAGTCTCTACTGGTTTAATCTTTCACAACTTCCTGCCGTGACTGTCTTAGACGCAAACTTATCATTCTGGATTGATGATGTTGTTAACAATGCTAACAGCGGTCAACCAGTAACAGTACAACATAGCTACGATATCCACCCACTTCTCAAAGATTGGGAAGAGGGGCAGGAATACAATGCCGTGGTGCAACAAGGCCCCGGCGTAACATGGAACAAGGCAATTGACAATGTGACGGGTACTGATTATTCGTGGACTACTGCTGGAGCTTCTAGTACCTCAGATAGAGGGGCGGCGGTGGCATCGATTACTGAAAGCCCCGCTAATCTTGAGCAGACTTGGATGGACTTCAATTCCCAGAGTTTGACTAATCTTGTACAGAGTTGGGTCAATGGAAGTGTTAGCAATCAAGGCCTATTGTTCATCGGAGATGAAAGCACAAGCAAACCAGATGGCTCTAGATTAACAATCACAACTAGTGACAACTCGACACATGGCCCCCGTCTAGTCGTGGTGTTTGAGGGTAGTAGTGATGTGACTGCAGCTATTGACATAGGTAATGATGGAAATATGCAATGGAACCATTCAGGCAACCTAAGCAATGGTTCAGTAATTCCTAATTTTGCCGCATCTATAAATTCTCTACTGGCAAATTCAGCCCCCACTTTCACTGATGCATGGGGCAACGAGTTTGTTGATATCCCAGTAAATGTGACTGGAAATGCAACTTTAATTCTAGACGATATTGATGTTCGTTACGATTGGACCCCAACAGTAACAACTTCACCTAATGGGGACCTTCTAACAGAAATTAACCAACACCTTTCATCTCTTACTCCCGATGCCACTGGAAATGTCAGCATCACTATCAATGTAAGCAGTGGTAGTGCTGGAACGGTAGAATTATCAAATTTGGTAATTGACCTAGGAGACCGCCCTCCTTCAATAGGTTCTATCACTTTGCCTACAGATACTATGGTCCCAAACGGTCAATTTCATTCAGTTGGTTTGGAGGTTACTTCCTATCAAGAGCTTGCTAATCTTTCATGGATCACCTTCACTCCTCAACTACAAAATGTAGCAAATCGCCCAATTTTCCTACATTCACTTACAAATGGCAGTTCTTGGGTAAATGACCCCGGAGGTTATGTTGCAAATGTATCAGGGCAATGGCAAGCACTGAATTCTGACACTGGTCAAATTGAATGGAGTATTGAGCCAAGTTGGGCTTGGCCACCAGAAACAGATGTCGAATGGTTTGCTCAAACAGGCACCGTTGATGGCCTGCATACAAGTCGTATGTCAAGTGCAACTACTAACCATGAAAGACGAATGGAAATTACCTCGTTCCATCTTTGGGATGAGACTTCACCTACAGATGGCGGGCCCGAGGTGTTTGAAAATGAGTGGGTTGCAGGTAACGATCAATTGCGAGTCAGTGGGGCGGTGCACTTTCTTAATGTCTCTACAAAACCTCTACCGGGTGATGTGTTTGTTGAATTAGAGAACGTCACAGGAAATGGAACAGTAGATGGCAATGGTGCATTCTCAATAGATACAATTGCACCTAGTGGTAATCGGTATGGTGGATTCACAATTAGTACAAGCATTGCCGGCCCTCTTGACGCCACTCCTCCTGAAATGGGTGTTCGTACTTTCAGAGTCGATGCAACCTTACCAGGTATGATGTTACATGCTCCTTTGGGTGAGCGCATTGTACCTCATAATCAACAGTTGTTCAATGTGTCAATTGCTGAAACCAATGATTCTAGTGGTGTTGCTGATGATACTCTCCAACTATATTGGTGGGTTGAAACGCTCCATGATGACGGCGATGGAATCCCAGAGATAGGTGAATATGCAACACGCCCGCTGCTACGCCAAGGTGCTTCAAATTACTTCCACGCCACCTATGAGGACCATTCTAATTCTCAAGGCCAAATGGTATCACTCTACATCGAAGGCCGTGACAATGTGGGCAATTCTCTCAATGGAGGCGGGCCTGGTTTTGATGAAAACTTGCATCATTACATGTCATTAGTTCCATCTCCTCCTACTTTGACTAATGTGGCCCTTGAATTATCAGGCGGTGATGTTATTGTTCCAGCACATCCCAATTGGCTCAATCTAACATTGCTAGATGAAAATTGGTTAGAGGACATTGAACATATTTCAATTGACATGGGCCAAGGAATTGAATTGACTTGGATTGTTGGAGAAGGATTCACCTCTAGTAATTCAGATGTGGTAATCGAGGAATATTCCCTCACTAGTGCAGTCGAAGAGATTTACTTGAATCTCTCTTTCAGCACAACCCCTCTCTTCAGCCCGGCTTCACCTTACGGCCAGTTACTAATTTTAGTGAGTGATTCTTCGGGTACGGAGGTATTTATTTCAGGCCTTACATGGGAATTTAATGCCGACATAATGCTAGCTGAATCATCTATTTCTATTGCCGATGATCTTTCACAATTATCTCTTGAAAATGACAGTTACGTTGCTCTTAACGAGCGTTTGCAAATCAGTGGAAGGGTGCGTTATACTGCTGCTGACCTTGCACCACCTACAGATTCCTATGATGTCCAATTAGAGGTCCCACTTGATTTACCATTGTCTGTAAATTCTGACGAAAATGGTTACTTTTTGGGTGAAATGAATGCACATGGCGGAGGTCTTTACCGGGTTACTTTGCAAGTATTAGGGGGCCTTGGTATTGTTAATCCCGAACCTGAATCAGTACGTTTGCAAATAGATAGTAACCCACCCACCATAGTTGGCTCTGGACCATCATTTATTCCAGCAAATGCTACAACATTCATTTTACAGTTGGACATACAAGAGTTAGGTGCTGGTCTGTCTACAGAAGATGTGGTATTTTTCTGTCAAGCACGGCGAGGGCTTGAATTGGTCGGGGAACAAATAGAGAGTGTAGCTATCATGCAAATTCCCGGGGAAGTTTCCCGTTATCTCGTCAACCTATCATTTGCCCCATTACAAGCACATGATGACCTAGATTGCTGGTTAGATGTCTCAGACCTAGCTCGCAATCCTCTCACTGGCATAGGT